>CABSMZ010000037.1 GCA_902478875.1 uncultured Collinsella sp. | reverse complement strand
GCATACGAGATCTAGTACGGTCTCGTGGGCTCGGAGAATGTGTATAAGAGACAGGTGTTGATGGCAACAAACTCGACGCCGCGGATGCCCTCTTCGATCATTCGATTGACCGCGTTGGTACCGCCGCCGCCGACGCCGACCACCTTAATGACGGCAAGGTAGTTGTTGATCTCTGTCTCGTGCATGTCGGTCCTCCGAACAAAGGTTATAGCCATAGCATGGGTCGACCCCTGCGCACATTAACCTTCAGGTTGAAAGTAAATGCAAAGGTAAACCGTATTATGTTTGCACATTATGAACGTATCAGTCAAATAATTGACCGTGAAAACCAAACAAACCAGATAAACGGCGTGGTATGGCCCCTCAACAAAGCATCAACCAGCGCTACGAGGTCGGAGCATTCCTAAATGTGTAGTTGCCCGGAGAGCGCACATTGATATACGTTACGCCCTCTACCTGCGAAAGCAACTTGGTGACTACGCGTTCCTTCTTGGCGATATCGTCCGAATCGCCCAGCGACACCTCAATGCCGTTATTGAGGTTTGCCGAGATGGCTTCGACCGAAGGCGTGGAAATATCCTTGACTTGTCCCAAGAACTCGCTCGAAAAACCACGCACATAATCCAGGCCGGCCTTAACGGCTTTGGAGTTCACCGCCTGGCCGGAAACCGGAGCGACATCCGCCGAGACATCAGTCAACAACACCGCGCCATAATGCTTGGCGAGCGCCAGCGCGGCATCGATTCCGGTCAAGGTATTTGAGCCCTGCCCTGTCGTGATGACGTTGCCCTGGTCGTCCACTTCGACCGACGTCGACAGCGGGGCGATCCAGGTGTCATCGTCTCCGATAGCCCAGGCAAGGTCGTCGGAGCTGATATACGCAATGGCGATAACTTTACGCTCCGTCGGCGTGATGA
Source organism: uncultured Collinsella sp. (assembly GCA_902478875.1). Lineage (GTDB taxonomy): Bacteria > Actinomycetota > Coriobacteriia > Coriobacteriales > Coriobacteriaceae > Collinsella. The sequence goes on along the minus strand of CABSMZ010000037.1, from coordinate 11,992 downwards.
TAAGCGTATGGGGAAACTGGCGCTGGACATCCACGCCCGAGACCCACGGGTTCTGCTTGAGATCCTCGGTAATCTGGTCGGGATCGACGTTAAAAAGCGACGTTCCCTCGGGCAAGTCGATCAGCTGGATAGCATCGTGCTTCGTCACATGCTCGCTGCCTTGAATCTGAATATCAGTGGCAGTAAACAATCCAGAGTTGATCACCACGATGGCAACGACGACGAGCACGGCCAAGACGGCCAGAACGCCGCCCACGATTTTGCCTTTGCCTGTAACGACAGAAGCGGCGTCTGATGTTTTATTTGCCATCGCTCCAAGTGAAGATAACGGGTTGAAACCTTTTTTACTCGAAGGCTTCTTGGCGGTAGCCGGCACCGATGTCAGCGAGCGCGGTTTCGATGCGCCCAGCGTGCGACCTGGACGCGCCGCCTTAGTCCCCGTCGAGGGCTTGGGAGTTGCCATGGGACGGGCAGGCTTGGCGCCCATAACAGGCTTTGACGTCACCGAGGGACGCGAGGACTTTTTTGCGGTCGGACGATTACCGAGCTGCGAGCCGACGACCGGTCGACTGGTCTGTCGAGCATGCCCGACAGACTTAGAGTGCGCGACGGTATTGCGTTGAGGTTTGGCAGGCGCGCCGGAACGCCCTCCGGCGCGGCGGAAGGTGGGTTTCGATGCTCTAGAAGCCGAGGAATTTAACTTCCGGTCTGAGCTCGATGCCATACGCCTCCCTCACCTTTCCGTGCACATGTCTGATAACCGCGGCAACGTCATCGGCCGAGGCAGTTCCGTTATTAACGATAAAATTAGCGTGAACGGGCGAAACTTCCGCGCCGCCAATCGAAAAACCCTTTAATCCACAATCCTCGATAAGCTTGCCCACACTCGCATCGGGCGGGTTGCGAAAGACAGACCCGCAGGATGCGCGACCCATGGGCTGCGTACGCTTGCGCCTCGTCAGGTACCGCTCCATGCGCTCGCGAATGTCGGCCTTGGGCGCCGGTTTAAGCTTGAGCACGCACTCGAGGATGATCTCATTGCGGGGAAGGCTACATTCGCGGTAGCCCCAAGTGATCTCGGACCCCGCATAATGCTTGATACCGGATGCCGGGTCAAACGTTACGACATCCTCAACCAGCGAGCCAATCCACTCGGTCCGCGTGCCGGCATTCATAGATATCGCACCGCCGACCGAACCGGGAATGCCAACGGCAAACTCAAGGCCCGAAAGGCTACGCGACAGGGCATCGTTGACCAGGCGCGCAAACATCACGCCCGCACCGACCGTCAGCGTACAACCGTCATCGGCAACAACCGTGCGCTGAAACTCACGTCCGAGCGAAATGACGGCACCGCGATAACCGCCATCGGCAACCAGCAGATTGGAGCCCTTGCCGATGATGACCCACGGCACCTGCTCGCGATCGAGCACCGCCACGGCGCGACGGAGGGCATGATAGCTATGGCACGTCACAAAGAGGTCGGCCTTGCCGCCGATACGATAGCTCGTATGACGCGCAAGGCGCTCGTCCTCGATCACATCCGTGTCGATCATGCCCGAGAGCGCCATGACGGCGTTAAACAGACCCATTAGACTTAAGCGTCTTTCTTGGCAGTCAGATACTCAATGAACTCGGGACCGACGGTCGTAACGTCGCCGGCACCCATGGTGAGCAGCAGGTCGCCCTCGCCCACCATCTGCTCGAGCTCCTGATTGAGCTCAAGACGGCTGGAGCAATACACGACCTCCTTGCCAGGATGCTTGGCGCGCACGGTATCGGCGAGCATCTTAGAGGTGACACCCGGAATGGGCATCTCGCCAGCCGAGAACACATCAATCAGCAGCAGTTTATCGGCATTGGCAAATGCATCGGCAAAATCATCGCACAGGGCCTGCAGGCGCGAATAGCGGTGCGGCTGGAACACGACGTCGACGTGCTTGTAGCCCAGCGACGAAGCGGCAGCAAGCGTAGCCTTGATCTCGGTGGGGTGATGGCCGTAATCATCGACCACGGTGATGCCATCGATATCGCCCACGTGGGTAAAGCGACGGCGGACGCCCTCAAAGCTCGAGAGCGCCTTGGCGGCGGCGTCGATGTCAAGGCCCAGGACATGGGCGACGGTGAGCACCGCCGTGGCGTTGAGCATGTTGTGGCGACCGGGGTTGCTCTTGATCTCCACAGCGTGCTCAGTGCCGTCCTCAAAGCGAACGATAAAGTCACTCTGGATGCCCTTGACATCCGGGTGCATGCAGACGATGTCGTTGCTCTCGGCAAAGCCGTAGGAAAGCACGTGACGGCCCGTCGACTTGGCGAGCTCGACCAGATGCGGGTCCTCACCACAGACGATGACGGTGCCCTCCTCGCCCACCAGGCTCATGAATTTGGCGAAAGTTGCCTCGATCTCCTCGATACCCGAGTAGTGATCGAGGTGGTCGGCCTCGACGTTGGTCACAATGACTACGTTGGGGTTCAGGAACAGGAAGGAGCTGTCGGACTCGTCAGCCTCGGCGACAAAGTAGTCGCCCGAGCCGTTCTTGCCGTTCGTGTCATAGCCCTCGACGATGCCACCGATCAGGAAGCTCGGATCCAGACCCATGCGGTCGAGCATGGTGGCGCACATCGAAGACGTGGTGGTCTTGCCATGCGTGCCGGCAACAGCGACGGTGGTGTAGCCGTGGCCCAAAGCAGAGAGCATCTTGGCACGGGGCCACACGGGAATACCAAGCTCGCGAGCGCGCACGAGTTCAGGGTTGGACTCCGGAATAGCGGTAGAGACAACAACCACGTCGGGCTTGACCTCGTCGATCGTGGCTGCCTCATGGCCCACATGCACCTTCACACCAGCGCGGGTAAGCTGGCGGATATAACGTGACGTCTTAAGGTCGGAGCCGGTAACGGCATAACCGCGCTCGTGCAGAACGAGGGCGATGCCGCTCATGCCGGCGCCGCCGATACCGATAAAGTGGGCGCTCTTAAACTCGGGCGCGGAGGTTGCAGTCTGGGAATCAGCCATGTGCTCGTGTACTCCTTGCGTAAACACTGCCTGTAACCCGTTAACTGTACCGCACCTACTGCATCAGCGCGAGGGCGACCGACGATATCCCGTCTAACTAACGCAAACCCTCTACCGCATCGGCCAGAAGAGCGGCGGCCCTATCCTGAGCCAGACCGCGCGCCGCCTGACGCATGACGTCGCGCTCTGCCGCGTCATCGACCAGGTGCAGCAGCTCATCGGCAAAGGCAGAACCGTCGATATCGGCATCGGCACAGAGCACGCCGGCCCCGGCGTCGACCAGATAACGGGCATTGGTGGTTTGGTGGTCGGCCGTCGCATGCGGATACGGCACGAGTATCGAGGGCACGGCGAGCGCAGCGATCTCGGCCACGCTCGATGCACCCGAACGCGAGAGCACCAAATCGGCAGCAGCCAGCATATCGCCCATGTTGTCGATGTAAGGCTGGACGCGGTAACGCTTCGCCTCCTCGGGCGTCAGCGCCAAAGCGCGCTCGGTCTCCTCAAAGCCGTCGGCACCCGTCGAATGCAACACATAGAGGTTCTTGCGCGAAAGCAGCTCGTTTTTGAGCGAAACCGCGCGCTCGTTGAGGTGCTGGGCGCCAAGTGAACCGCCAAAGACGAGCAGCAGCGTAGCGTCCTCGGGAACGCCAAGTGCCTTGCGGCCGCGAGCGCGATCGCCCTCGATCACCGAGCGACGTACGGGGTTGCCGGTCATGAGCACGTGGTCAGGGTCACCTTCGCGCTCAAAGACCGAGCGCGCTGCCGGCACCGAGATGCACACGCGAGCGGCGTGGGGGTTCATCATCTTGTTGGCCAGGCCCGGAACAGAGTTCTGCTCATGCAGCAGATACGGAACGCCTGCGCCCTTGCACCACCCCAGCAGCGGAACCTCGACATAGGCACCAAAACCGATGGCGGCATCGGGCTTGCCGACCTTTGAGAAATGACTGGCGAGCGCACGCTTGGCCTTGTTGACACGCCACAGCGAGGTCAGCGCCGTCCAGGGACGGGAGCGGTCGAAGCCCGTGACCGTAATGGGCACAAAATCAAACCCAGCCTCGGGGACCAGACGACCCTCGAGCTTGCGCGACTGGCCCACGAACACAACGTGGTGGCCACGGTCACGGAGCTCTTCGGCCAAAGCGAGCGCGGGGTTAATGTGTCCTGCCGTGCCGCCGGCTGCAATAGCAACGGTCATCTTATCGGTCATGATAGTCCCTTCGTACACGCGGTCCCTGGTCGTCGGTGCGCAAACGCGCCGACGGGTCCGAGTTCAAATCGATTCGATTATATCCGCCGCCCGCGCTGCGAGGGCTGGGGCGCTGCGGACGACCTTGCGGCGCCGTTCGCTGACGCGGACGGGCTGCCGGCTCGGTCGCAGAGCCATCCAGAACGGTAAAGCCGTTGCGCGAAGATCGCTCGCCGCGTACGTGGGGCACGCCGGCGGTACTCTCATCCATAACGGCAAAGCTCTCGCGGCGACGGTCGTACTCATCGCGACGGGCGCTCTCGTACGAAACGCGCAGGATCAGACCGGCAAGCATAAGCGACACAATAATCGACGAACCGCCGTAGCTAATAAACGGCAACGGTTTGCCCGTCATGGGAAACACGTTGAGGATGCCCAGCGCATTGATCAAAAACTGCACCGCGAGAATGACCGCGGAGCCAGACGCCATAAGCGCGCCCCGGCGATCGGTCGCCTGCTCGGCAATGCGAAACGCCGAGTAGATCAGCATCGCAAACACCAAGAAGAACAGCACGGTTCCGACAAAACCGACTTCCTCGCCAATGATGGCCAGGATGTAGTCATTGTGCGCCTCGGGCAGATACGAGTACTTCATGGTTGAGTTGCCGATGCCACGGCCGAACAGACCGCCCGAGGCAAAGGCCATGATGGCAAGCGTGGCCTGATAGCCGTCACCATACTCGTCGGCCCAAGGGTTCAAGGCAACCTGAATACGCACCATACGGTACGGCTCTGCGACAAGTGCAATCACGATCACGAGAATGCCGAAGATTAGCACGCCGATGATAAATCTGGGGTCGAGACCCGCAAACAACGCCATGCACATGAGGGTCAACAGGATGATCAGGACGGTACCGAAATCGGGCTGGATAAAGATCAGAAAGAGCGAAATGCCCAGGTAGATGCCCATCTTGCGAAGGAATTCGTTGATGTTGCCACCGGGCGAAAAGAAGCGATCAAGCATGATGGCCGAATACGCAATGGCAAATGGCTTTAAAAACTCGGAAGGCTGGAACTGAATGCCGGCGATGTTGAGCCAGCGCGTGGCGCCACGGCTGCCGCTGCCCACCAAGAACACCAGAAACAGTAGCCCTATCATGCCTATGAGGAAGATCCTGAGCACATCCTCCCCAAACCAGCTGTCCGGCAAAACGCGCACGATGGCAATCAGCGCCAGAACACCGACCACGGCAAACGCAGCCTGTCGACCCAGAAAAAACGTCGCTGAGCCATTCTCGTGCAGTGCCTCGACCGAAGACGCCGAGTACACCATCAGCAGACCAAAACACACCAAGATAAACAGGCAGGCCATGAATATCAGACGGGGGCGCATGATACGGGCGGGAACGCCGGCAATATAGCGTTCGCTAAACGTCTGCCCGCCGCGACCGGAACGCGGTGTGCTGCGCCGCGAGGAAGCACGGTCCGAGTCGGGCCTCCTCATACCTTGTCGGGGGCTCTCCTCTCTCACCGGCAACCCCTATTCCATTTGCGATTTCGCCGCAGCGGCAAGCTGCGCCACATAGTCCTTAAACACGCGGCCGCGCTCCTCATAGCCCGAGAACTCATCGAACGAAGAGCAGGCAGGAGAAAGTAAGATCACGTCGCCACGGCTCGACAGCGAACGGGCGACGTCCACGGCATCGCGCAGGTCATCCGCCTGGGCAATATCCACATCGCCATCGACATCGGCCTCGTCCATAGCGGCGGTGAAACGCTCGCGCGCATCGCCAAAGCAGACGACCGAGCGTACGTTATCCATAACAACGCGCGCGAAGTCCGTGAGCGGCGTGCCCTTATCGTGGCCGCCGAGCAGCAAGATCACGTCGTCATCGGGAAATGCCGTCAGCGCCTTCTCGACCGCATCGGTGTTGGTCGCCTTGGAATCGTTGACGTAGCGCACACCGTCAATCTCGCCGCACGGCTCCACGCGATGCTCGAGCGGCTGGAACGAGGCCAGACCGCGGCGGACACCATCGACATCGGCACCGACGGCCAGAGCAGCCGTGGCGGCACATAAGGCATTGATGACATTGTGATGGCCCGAGATCTTGAGCTCGGACGTGGCGACAAGCTGAGTCTCGACGCCCTTCAGGCGCACGACCATTTTGCCGTCGCGCACAAAGGCGGCGTCTGCACCCGCGGGCTCGTCAAAAGCGACCTTGCAGATGCGGCGACCCGGCGTATAGATGTACTCATCGAACTCGTGAATGCCGGCGTCTTCGACGTCGACAACCACCAGATCGTCATCGACCATATTGTCAAACAGCTTGATCTTGGCAAGCGCATAGTTCTTATGGCTCTTATGCCAGCCCAAGTGGTCGGGAGTGATGTTGAGCAGCACTGCCACGCGAGGGTGGAGCTCGGTGGTCGTAGCAATCTGATAGCTCGAGAGCTCAGCCACAAACCACTCGTTGTGGGCTCGGCCGTCAATCTCGTTGATAGGCGGCTCACCGATGTTGCCGACAGCTACGCTGGCCTCGCCGGCAGCCTTGAGCAGATAATCAGTCAGCGACGTGGTGGTCGTCTTACCGTTGGTGCCCGTGATGGCAATCCAGTTATCGGGCGACAGGCGATAGGCAAACTCTGGCTCACCCATAATCTGAGCGGCATGTTCGCGCCCGGCCTTAAAGAAGCCCGAGAACTCCGAGATGCCCGGGCACGTCACGCATACGTCATAGGCGCCCTCGACCTGTTCGGTCCCATAGACAAACGACGCACCGGCAGCCTCGAGCGCACGCGTGGCGTCATTGGGCTCAGAGGTGCCGCCGCCATACACGGTAACGGTGCTTACGCGCTCGGGATGTGCCAGCGCCCAGCGGGCGACATCGAGACCGGATTTGCCCTGACCCAAAACGAGCAGGCTAAAGACATCAGCAAGAGGCATGAAAGACCACTATCCCAACTGGAAGAACAGAGCAAGGCCAACGGCACCAAAGGCCGCAGCGATAATCCAAAAACGGATGACGACCTTGGTCTCGGCCCAGCCCTTCTTTTCGAAATGATGATGGATGGGCGCCATAAGGAAGACGCGCTTGTGCGTAAAATGGAAGTAGACAACCTGAATCATGACCGACAGGGTCTCAACGATAAACAGGCCGCCGATGATGAGGGAGACGACCTCAGTGTTGGTCATGATGGACGTGCAGGCAAACGCGGCGCCCAGAGCAAGCGAGCCGGTATCGCCCATAAAGATGCTCGCCGGATAGCAGTTGAACCACAGAAAGCCCAAGCAGGCACCGGCACACGCGGTACAGAAGATGGACAGGTTCACGTCTCCGTGCAAAAACGCCATGGCAGCCATGGCGAGCATGGCGATCATGGAGGTGCCGCCAGCAAGACCGTCAAGGCCATCGGTCAGGTTCACGGCATTAGAAAGACCGGCAATCATCAGCCAGCAAAAGACAATATAGAGCCACGGGAACGAATAGCCGCAGATGGTGGTCGAAAGCACGCCAAGGTCGATCGTCAACCCACCGGGAAAACGAATCTCGGGGGCGACGCCGCACCAGTTGACGGCAAGTACCGTAAAGGTGACACAGATAATGGTTAGGCCGATCATCTTGGCATGAGGCGTCAGACCGAGCGAGCGCCCATGCGTAACGGAGGTCAGGTCGTCGATCAGGCCCAGCACGCCGGTCGCCAGCGTGGCGAGCAGTACGAGTACGAGCTCGGTGGTGAGCTTGCCCATCAGCAGGCAGGTCAGCGAGATCGCGACGAGGATGACAACGCCACCCATGGTGGGCGTTCCCTGCTTAACCAAATGACGCTTGGGGCCGTCGGCACGAACCTGCTGGCCGATACCCTCGACCTTGAGCAGCTTGATCCACCACGGCATGAGCAGCAGCGCAATGGCTGCGGCGATGCCAAGCCCCAAAAAAGCCTGATACGTTGGATACGAGGGATTGCCGAACATGGGCTAGCACACACCTTCCACAAAGCGGTCGAGCTCAACAAAGCGGGAACCCTTGACCAGTACAACATCATGTTTTTCAAGCGCGCCGCCCATGCGGTCGAGCACCTGCTGATAATCGGAGAACACCTGGATGCGGTCCTCGTCCATGCCCATCATGCGTGCGGCATCGGCCATAAGCTGGGCCAGCTCACCACCCACGCACGCCAGCATGTCGAGCTTCTTGGCGGCGGCATAGGCGCCCACGAGCTCATGCATGCGAGGAGCCTCATCGCCCATCTCGCCCATCTCGCCCAGGATCGCCATGCGAGACCCCGTGCACGAAAGCGAGCACAGCAGATCGAGGCCAGCAGCCATGGATTCGGCACTGGCGTTATAGGAGTCATCGATGACGCGTGCACCGCTCTTGGCGCGCTTGATCTCCTGGCGGTGTCCGGTGATCGTGAGACCCCTAAAGGCAGCATCGATCTGCTCGGGCGTCACGCCCAGGCGATAGGCAACCGCGGCGGCCTTAACGGCATTAGGAACGGACTGCACGCCGGGGATGGCAAGCATGGTATCGATCGTCTCACCCTGGCCAAAATCGAGCGTAAAGACCGGACGGCCTTCGTCATCAACGCGAACGTCGCGGGCACGGACCTCATCATCGTCCGAGACGCCGGCCAGCATCACGTCGATACCAGCAGGTTGGGCGAACGTGTCGCGAATGAACGGCGTAAAGTCGTCCTCGCCGCCCAAAACCAGCAGCGGCAAATAGTCGCCGGCGGCGCACATGCCCTGTACAATCTCGGCCTTAGCGCGGGCGATGTTCTCGCGGCTGCCCAAAATGCCGATATGAGAGGTGCCGATCTTGCTCACGATGGCAAGGTTGGGATTGGCGGACTGGGACAGGCGCTCGATCTCGTGGAAATGGTTCATGCCCATCTCGAGCACCAGAACCTCGGTATCGGCCGGAGCGGAAAGCACCGTGAGCGGCATGCCGATCAGGTTATTGAAATTGCCCTTGGTGGCCCAGACACGATAGCGCTTGGCGAGCACAGCGGCGAGCACGTCCTTGGTCGTCGTCTTGCCGATGGAACCGGTAACGCCAACGACCAGGCAGCCAAGCTCCAGGCGATACGCATGCGCCAAACGCAGCAGAAACTCCTCGGGATCATCGGTCAGCAAGATGGCACAGCCCTTGTCCTGCGCCAGCGAGACCAGCTCGGCCTCGGGCTCACGCGTCATCACGACGGCGCCGGCACCCGACTGGACGGCACGGGAAGCAAAATCATTGCCGTCGACGTTTTCACCGGGAAAGGCGACGAAAATCGTCCCTTCCTCGACCTGGCGCGAGTCGATAACGCACCCGCGGCATACCCGATCGGCTTCTCCCGTCACGGTTCGGGCCCCTGTTGCGGCCGCGAGGTTGTTGACGGCGATCTCTATCATTGCAGCTCCCCTGTAAACCTAATAATGCTATCGGCGTATTGTATCCCAGCGCCGCGTATGCGTGGTGCAGGGCATGTGAACACCCCTCATATGGGACAACAAACCACGCCCCAAAGATTGTAACCCCCTACTTCGTGTGCGGGACACCCAGCACGTCGAGCGCGTTGGCCATAATGAACTGGAACGGAACCGCAGCGGCATCTGAGCCGCTCGGCGTTCCGTCGAGCGTGATATAGCACAGCACCTTGGGCGATTGTGCCGGTGCAAAGCCCATAAAGGACGACATGTAGTTCTCCTTGAGGTAGCCGCCGTTCTCGTCGGCACGTTCGGCCGTACCGGTCTTACCCGCCACGTCATAGCCGTCAACCGCGCCGCCAACGCCCGTTCCCTCCGACACGACCGTCTGCATGCACGATGTCACCTGGGATGCGGCATCCTCCGAAATCGCGCGCTCGCCTTCGCCCCAGTCCTTCTCGTCACCTTTGCTGGACTTATAGAAGTGCGGGGTCATCATCACGCCGCCGTTGGCGATGCCGCCCACGGCACGTGCGATCTCAATCGGCGAGACAGACAGCGCCTGTCCAAAGCTCATCGAGCCCAGCGTGGCGCCGTCATACTGGTCACGCTCCTTGACGATGCCCAGGCTCTCGCCCGGAAAATCGACACCAGAGCTGTGACCGATGCCCCACTTGTCCACATAGGCGGCAAAGTCGTCGGCACCGATCTTGCGCCCCACCAGGACAAAGCCTACGTTGGACGAACGGCGCATCATCTCGCGCACATCCATGGTCATGGCATAGTCGCGCTTGTCGGCATCGGTGACGGTATCGTCGCCCACCTTGATGCTCGCCGGCACCTCAAACGACGTACTCGACCGCACGACACCCAAGTCGAAGCCGGCGCCCGCCACGAGCGTCTTAAAGACCGAGCCGGGCTCGTAGGCGTCGGTGACCAGGCGCAGGTTCATATCCTCGGTCTTGGCGTTTTCCAAATTGGTCTGGTCGTAGGTCGGATACGAGCAGGCTGCCAAGATCTCGCCTGTCGTAGGATCGGTGACCAGCGCCGAGCCGTTCTTGGCCTTTGTCTTCTCGACAGCCTCTGCCAGGGCATCCTCGGCCGCACGCTGGATATTGACGTCGAGCGTCGTCACGATATCAACGCCGTCGACCGCAGCCACCTTTTTATAGGCACCGCCCGCGATATAGCTGCCGTCCCTCGCGCGCTCGCGTACGAGAGAACCGTTCGTGCCGGTCAGAAGCTTGTTGTATTGCTTTTCGAGACCCGTCAAGCCGTCGTTGTCTACATTCACTACACCCAGCACCTGCGATGCCAGATTGCCGTATGGATATACGCGCTTCATGGCCCGCTCAAAAAGCACGCCGGGCAGGTTCTTCTTCTCCAGCGCCGCAGCGTCGTCTTCGTCCACCTGGCGCTTGATATACACCCAGGTTCCATCGAACTCAACGAGCTTGCGGCAGGTCTTTTTATCGATTCCAGTTGCCTTGACCAGCGCCGACACCGTCTTGTCAACATCCTCGACAAGCTGGGGGTTCACGGCGATGTTGCGACATTCGACCGACGACGCCAGCACGTTACCGTTGCGGTCGTAGATGGTGCCACGTTTGGCATAGAGGGTCTGCGCAAGCAGGCGGCGCGCATCGGCACGCTCGCGCAGTTTATCGGCTTCGACAATTTGATAGTCGGCAAGGCGAAAGACGCCCAAGCCCAAGCCAAGCCCAATGAAGCCCATGACGGCTTTGCGGCGAGGCAGAGGCGTGCCCGTGAGCCATTCGGTCGACGAACTCTTGCGCGACCTGGTGTTATGCACTTGAGGGCCGCCCGAGCCGCGAAGTCGCGACGCCGGGTCGTTGCCACGGGACTGCCCGGCGTTGTAAGATTGCCGACCCGTTCCTTGATAACCAGAACGTCCCCGCGACGAGGGACGTCCAGAACCGCGGCCCCCATCGGAACCGCGGCGATAGTCATTTGTCATACTCAGCTACCGTCTTGCTACTGAGCGGTCGCGGTCGCGTTGGCGCCCGCGGCTGCATCCTGCGAAAAGTCAAGTGTAACGCTCTCGCTGGGCTCCACCATGCCATAAGCGCCCGCAAGGTCGCGAATACGCGTGTCGGCGCCATAGACCGAATGCATGACCTCCAGGTCGGAGCTCTCATCGGTCGCCTTTTCGAGCGTGTTGGTAAGCTCGGCGTTGCTGTTGAGCACCTGGGCCGTAACGCCGGCGAGCGCCACGCGGGCGACGCCGATCGTCATGAAGATGGCCGCAATGATGCAAAACGTTTTAAGAACGCTCATGAAAACCGGGCTTACCGCCTGGTTTGCCTGACGGCCCGCGCCCGTGTAGACATCCTGTCTCTTATAC
>CABSMZ010000036.1 GCA_902478875.1 uncultured Collinsella sp. | reverse complement strand
GGGCGCGCTGCTCCGTGAGGACGCGAGCGATGTCCTTCTTCACGGTGCTGACGCGAGCGGTGTTGTCCAGCTGGCTGGTGGCCATCTGGAAACGAAGGTTAAAGAGCTCGGCGCGCATTTCCTTCAGCTTCTCAACGAGCTGAGCGTCCGAGAGCTCACGAATCTCTGCGGGCTTCATTAGTTCTCCTCCTTGGCGGCGGCGGCGTCCTCAGCAGCCCACTTGGCCTCGAGAGCGGCCTCCTCAGCCATCTCCTTCTCGATGCGCTGCTCAGCGTTCTTAGCAGCAACAATCTTGGTCTTGATGGGAAGCTTGTGCTGTGCAAGACGCAGAGCCTCGCGAGCGACCTCCTCGGGAACGCCCTTGACCTCGAACATGATGCGGCCGGGCTTGACGACGGCCACCCACTCCTCGGGGTTACCCTTACCAGAACCCATGCGAGTCTCGGCAGGCTTCTTGGTGATGGGCTTATCGGGGAAGATCGTGATGTAGACACGACCGCCACGCTTCATGTAGCGGGTCATGGCAATACGAGCGGCCTCGATCTGACGGTTGGTGATCCAATGGGCCTCGAGAGCCTGGATACCAAACTCGCCGAAATGCAGCTCGGTATTACCCTTGGCCTGGCCCTTCATGGAGCCACGCTGCACCTTGCGGTGAAGAATACGCTTAGGGGCAAGCACTACTGACCCCTCCTCTCGGAGTTACGACGACGAGGACGGGAAGAGCCCTCGAGTGCAGGGTTGGGAACAGGCTGGCCCGGGAGCTTCTCGCCCAGGTAGATCCAGACCTTCACGCCGCAAGCGCCCATGGTGGTGCTGGCGACAGCCGTGCCGTAGTCGATCTTGGCACGGAGGGTGTGCAGAGGCACGCGACCCTCGCGGTACCACTCACGACGGCCCATCTCGGCACCGCCGAGACGACCGGAGCACTGGATACGGATGCCCTTAGCGCCGGCCTTGCGGGCGGACTGGACAGCCTTGCGCATAGCGCGACGGAAGGCAACGCGGCCCTCGAGCTGCTCGGCGATAGACTGAGCAACGAGGTTGGCGTCGAGCTCGGGGCGCTTGATCTCGACAACGTCGACGGAGAGCTGGCCCTTGGAGACGCCAGCGACCTTCTCGAGCTCGGTGCGGAGGGTATCGATCTCGGCACCCTTCTTACCGATGACAACGCCGGGGCGAGCGGTGAGGATGATGACCTTCACCTTGTCGCCAGCGCGCTCGATCTCGACGCGGGAGACAGCTGCGCGGGAAAGACGCTTCTCGAGGTACTTGCGGATCTCGAGATCGTTACCGAGGGTCTTAGCGTAATCCTTCTCTGCGAACCAGCGGGAGCGCCAGTTCTCGGTGATGCCAAGACGGAAGCCGGTGGGGTAGACTTTCTGACCCATACAGCTTTACGCCTCCTTTCGAGGAGCAACGACGACGGTGATGTGGGAAGTACGCTTCAGAATGCGAGAAGCGGAACCCTTGGCGCGGGGACGGATGCGCTTAAGCGTCGGACCCTCGTCAACATAGGCAGCGGCGACAACCAGGTTGTCGGCACGCAGACCGTTGTTGTTCTCGGCGTTCGCAACGGCGGAACGGAGAACCTTCTCGACATCCACGGCGACGGCGCGGTCGCAGAAGTGGAGGATGTCGAAGGCCTGAGCGACAGGCTTGCGGCGGATCAGATCGACCACCAGGCGGGCCTTGCTGGGGGAAACACGCACGTACTTAGCGACGGCGCGAACCTCGGTGGCCTCAGTTTCAATAGACTTAGTTGCCATTTACGGTTAACCCCCTATTTGGCCTTGTGGCCACGGAACGTACGAGTCGGCGCGAACTCGCCGAGCTTGTGACCAACCATGGACTCGGTAACATACACGGGCACATGCTTGCGGCCGTCGTGGACGGCGATGGTGTGACCAACCATCTCGGGGAAGATGGTGGACGCGCGGGACCAGGTCTTCACGACGTCCTTCTTGCCAGCCTCGTTCATCGCGGTGATACGCGAGAGAAGGCGAGTCTCCACGAACGGGCCCTTTTTGAGACTTCTGCTCATAAGTGCTTTCTCCTAAAACTCGGTATCCGAAATTACTTCTTACGGCGACGAATGATGTGCTGGTTCGAGACCTTCTTCTTCTTGCGCGTACGAAGGCCCTTCGTCGGCTTACCCCAAGGGGTAACAGAGGGACGACCAGAGGTGTGGTTCTTGCCCTCACCACCGCCGTGCGGGTGGTCGACAGGGTTCATGACAGTACCGCGGACGGTCGGGCGCACGTTCATGTGACGCTTACGGCCGGCCTTGCCGATGACGATGTTGGCGTGATCGGCGTTGCCGACCTCACCGACGGTGGCGCGGCAGGTAACGAGGATGCGGCGCATCTCGGAGGAAGGCATACGGACGATAGCGTACTTGCCCTCCTTACCCATCAGCTGGCAGGAGTTACCGGCGGAACGGGCGATAGCAGCGCCCTTGCCCGGCTGGAACTCGACGGCGTGGATGAGCGTACCGACGGGGATGTCGGCGAGGGGCAGAGCGTTGCCCGGCTTGATGTCGGCGTCAGAACCGGACATGATGGTCTGACCGACCTCGAGGCCCTTGGGGGCCAGGATGTAGCGCTTCTCACCGTCAGCGTAGTGCAGCAGAGCGATGCGAGCGGAACGGTTCGGATCGTACTCGATCGTGGCAACCTTGGCGGGCACGCCGTCCTTGTTGCGCTTGAAGTCGATCACGCGGTAACGACGCTTCACGCCGCCGCCCTGGTGGCGGGTGGTGATGCGGCCGTTGTTGTTACGACCGGCCTTCTTGGGCAGGGGCTCGAGAAGAGACTTCTCGGGCTTGGTGCAGGTGATCTCAGAGAAGTCGGAGATCGTCTGCCAACGCCTACCAGCGGAGGTCGGCTTAAGGTGCTTTACAGCCATTACAATCCCTTTCAATAGGAATCCGTTAGCCATCGCAGACAGGGATTCGAGGTTCTGCCTCGGGTGCGATGACACCGGACGTATACACGGTTCCGGGCGTGTCCATTTTATACGCCCGAAACCTTGAGCTCTCGCCTCCCCTATTTGGGAGGCATGAGCTCACTCAACAGCAGCGAGTCTTAGGCCTGGTTGCCAAAGACCTCGATGGTGTCGCCCTCGGCCAGCGTGACGATGGCCTTCTTCCAAGAACGGGTCTTGCCGGCGACATAGCGCACGCGCTTGGTCTTGGGCTTGACCGTCAAGGTGTTCACGCGAACGACCTTGACGCCGAAGATCTCCTCGACAGCGTCCTTGATCTGATACTTGTTAGCATCCTTGGCGACCTCGAACGTGTACTTGTTCTGCTCCATGCCGGAGAAGGAACGCTCGGACACGATCGGACGGATGATGATCTCGTGGGCGGTCATTTATGCAAGCACCTCCCCGAAGTGAGCGGCGATGTCGGCGGGCATCAGCACAGCGTTGTTGTTGACGAGATCGTAGGTGTTGGCCTCGTCAGCGGTGATGATGAACGTCTTGGGAATATTGCGGAACGACAGGTAGGCGTTGACGTCCTCATCGCGAACGATGATGGTCAGACGCTTGCCCTCAAGGCCAAGAGCCTTGAGCATGGCAACGGCAGCCTTGGTGGAAGGCTTCTCGAAGCCGTAGTCGTCGACGAGCACGAGCTCGCCATCGGCCAGCTTGGCGGACAGCGCGGAGCGCATAGCCAGCTTGACCTCCTTGTTGTTCATACGCTTAGCGTAGGAACGGGGCTTGGGGGCGAAGACAACGCCACCGTGACGCCACTGGGCAGCACGGATGGAACCCTGGCGGGCACGGCCGGTGCCCTTCTGACGCCAAGGCTTCTTGCCGCCACCGGAAACCTCAGAGCGGCCCTTAGCGGACTGGGTGCCCTGACGCCAAGAGGCCATCTGGCACTTGACGATGTGGTGCATAACGTGGATGTTCGGCTCGATGCCGTACACCTCAGCGGCGAGCTCGGCCTCGGCGACCTTCTTGCCCTCGCTGTTCTTTACTTCAAACTTTGCCATTTAAGTGTTCTCCTTGGTATGACGCTGGGCTAAATGGGCTGGGCCCTTAGGCCATACGGATGGCGACGAGACCATTCTTGGCACCCGGGACAGCGCCCTTGACCAAGATGAGGTTCTGCTCGGCATCGATGCGGACAACGGAAAGGTTCTTGACGGTAACGCGCTCGTTACCCATGTGACCGGCCATCTTGACGCCCTTGAGGACGCGCGCAGGATAGGCGCACTGACCGATAGAACCGGGGTGACGCTGGAAGTGAGAACCATGCGTCATAGGACCGCGGCGCTGACCCCAGCGCTTGATGCGACCCTGGAAGCCCTTACCCTTGGAGGTACCGATGACGTCGACCTTCTCGACATCAGCGAAATCAGCGACGGTGACGACCTCGCCGACCTTGTGCTCCTCGCCGTTCTCGACGCGGACCTCACGAAGGAAGCGGACAGGCTCGACGCCAGCCTTGGCGAAGTGACCAGCCATGGGCTTGTTCACGTTCTTGGCCTTGATGTCGCCGAAACCGATCTGGACGGCGTCATAGCCGTCGGTTGCCTGAGTTTTAACCTGCGAGACAGCGCAGGGGCCAGCCTGGATGACCGTGACGGGAACGACGTTATCGTCCTCGTCCCAAACCTGGGTCATGCCAATCTTGCGGCCGAGAATCATGCTGATCAAGATATGATCCCAACTCTCGCGTGGTCTTGGGACAATGCGTACACCACCGAGCGTACGCCCCTAGAGGACCACTACTTACACGACGTGCTCCCCAGCCTTGTATTTCGCCCGGACTACCTGACAACCCTATTAAGCAGGCATTTTGTCCAGCCAGAATACTCCCCTGGTTTCACACAGCTGTTTAGTATACACGGCTGCGGGCGTATCCATCGAGATTCATATTTCACTCACATTGTTTACGCAGGTAAAGTGCGTGGATGGCTCCCGAGCACGGCGGAGGGCCGGAGAAATATATTAAGGTCCCTGCTCTACAGTCCTGCGCAAGACGGAGAGCACATTAAGTGCTCTCCTTTGCGTGCGGAACTCGCGATGACCTTAATATATTTCTCCGGCCCTCCGCCGTGCTCGGGAGACGACACGTTGATGTCTGCTTAACTCTGCTCGCTCAGGCTAATGACTTTGTTGGGGGTCCACTATTTGCTGGAGGGTGAACTTGCATTGCATTGGCTCGCCCTCTACTTGTGGCTCCGCCTCATCAAAATCGAAAATCATAATGGCGCAGTTGGGGAGTATTGTTGGGAGCTCGAAGCCCTCTGGGGCTGCAGCCTTGATGAATTGGCGGCTGGCGCTGCCGTGGCTTACTGCTAGGAGGGTTTCGATCCCCTCGGCGCCCATGAGATTGGTGAGGGTGGCTACCATGCGCTCCTGCAGGGCATGACTTCCTTCTCCTCCAAAGGGGACCAAGTCCTCGCCGGGGTCCCAGACGTCGGTGGGTAGGGCGTCGTGGGGGCCTTCTTCGAAGGTGCCGTAGCTGCGCTCGATGATGCCTTCGCAGGGCTCGACTGCTGTATCCGGGCCGAGGAGCTCGCATGCGACGAGCTGAGCCGTGTCCATGGCTCGGCCTAAGGGCGAAGAGACCACTTTGTCGGGGACGACGCCGTGGGCTTTGAGCCATGCGGCTGCCATTCCCGCTTGCTTGCGGCCCAGGTCGGTCAACGGAGAATCGCAGCGACCCTGGACGAGCTTTTTGACGTTGAATTCCGTCTGGCCGTGGCGGAGCAGATACAGCCTCTTCATATTCTCCCCTTCTGTATAACTTGCTTTGCTGGCACAGCCCTACTCGTGGGTATGCCCTACGTAGTCTTCGTCGATCGTGATCTTGGCAATCGACTTGGGATATTCCGATTCGACCCGTTGTGCCAGCGCGTGCTTTAAGTCTTCGGCACTCATCTGCAGATCCGAGGGACGCACGCAGTCAAAGATCACGTTGGTGTGCGTGGGGCCCGGAACACAGCGTAGGTCGTGGATCGAGAGGCGGCTATCAATCTCTTGAGCCATAGCGTTGATGCGCAAACGCATGCTCGCCACCTTTGGATCGTCGGTCACGATGGGGTCGTAATGGAGCGTGACAATCATGCCGTCTTCGTTCCTAAATGCCTGTTCAATGTTGTCGAGCGTGTCGTGACTTTCCAGCGGGCTGGCCTCAGCCGCCATCTCGGCGTGAGCGGTTGCGAACTTCCTGCCCGGGCCGTAGTCGTGAACCATCAAATCGTGAACGCCCAAAACGCCGGGGTAGCTCATGATTTTGTCTCGAATGTGCTTGACCAGCTTAGGATCGGGCGCCTGGCCCAAAAGCGGGCTCACCGTATCCAGGATGAGCTCAAAGCCGCTCCAGCCGATATAGGCGCCAACGGCAAGGCCGACCCATGCGTCAAGATTGATGTGCGTCACCTGCGAAACAATTGCGCACGCTAACACGGCGCCCGTAGCAAGAACATCGTTCTTGGAATCCTGCGCGGTCGCATGCAGCGTCTCGGACTCAATGCGATCGCCGAGCTTTTGGTTGAGGACCGCCATCCACAGCTTTACAACCATCGAAAGCGCTAGAACTGCCACCAGGGCAAGCGAGAACTCGACAGGCTCCGGGTTGACGATACGCTCCACCGAGGACTTCACCAGTTCGATGCCAATAAGCAGCACGAGCGCCGCCACAACCAGACCCGAGAGATACTCGTAGCGGCCATGTCCGTAAGGATGCTCGGGGTCGGCCGGCTTGCTCGCCAGCCTAAAGCCCAGCACGCTCACGATATTCGAGCTGGCATCGGACAGGTTGTTCATGGCGTCCGCCACGATCGAAACCGATCCCGACAGCACGCCAATTGCACCCTTTGCAGCGCAAAGTGCCACATTGGCGATAATGCACACCACGCCCGTCAACGTGCCCACGCGCGCACGGTCACCCTGTGCTCGTTTAACAATCCACTCGACCATCTTTACCTGCCCCCCACGGTACTACCTATATATCTATTGCTCAAACGGATTGTAGTGTAGCCACTTTGCCCCACAGATACAAAAAGGCCGCAGCCCACACGGACCACAGCCTTGGAATGTGGCAAAGGAATCGTCCTTGTGTCGCACAGGTTTACGCGCTTACTTCGGCCACGCTCTTCGAGGTTTCGGGTGAATCGGCTCCGTCTTCTGCCGCCTGCCCCTTCGCCGGCGCCACGCCAAAGCAGTAGCTCAGCGCCGCAGACACCGCAAATGCTGCGCCGCCGGCAGCGCAGCACCACAGCAGATTCGAGATGCCGCCCGTGGCAAAGCCAATGACCATAAGGACATTCGTCATGCCGATGGTATAGGCCGTAACGTGGCCCACGGCCGCAACAAGGCCTCCGACGGCGCCGCCAATGGCCATGCATGTCAGACACCTGCCATATTTAAAGCCGCAGCCGTACAGCGCCGGCTCGCTTACGCCGCCAAGCACGCCCGAGATCGAATAGCCCAGCATGAGCGCCTTCTCGTCCTTATCCACAACGCGGAGCGACGCGCCAAAGGGCATGCCCCAAACGGCGAACGTCGCCATCGTCGCAGCGATCAGAATGCACGAATCCGTTCCCACACTCATAAACTGCGCATAGGCGAGCGATAGGACAACGTTGCTGACACCCGCGATCTTAAGAAACTCCCAACCCGCGGCAAGTCCCATAAGCGTGAGCAGCGACACGATGCCACCGGAATTGCCAAGCATAAACATAAGCTGTCCCAACAGCATGCCCAGATAGCTGCCCGCCGGCGCCGTAATACACAGCGAGACCGGAACCATGACGAGCATGGTTGCAAACGGAACAAACGAAAACGCCACGGCCTTAGGGATAACGCGCTGGAAGAAACACTCCACTCGCCATAGCACGGGCACCGAGATGAGAACCGGAATAACAGTCGTCGTGTAATCGTTGACCGGCGCGGGAAGTAGACCATACACGAAAGTCATCGATGCCCCCGTCGTCGATGCGGCATCAACGAGCTTAAGCAGATCGGGCACAATCAATACGCCGCCCAGCATCATGCCCAGCTGCTCCGAGCAACCGAGCTGGCGGGCAGCGGCCCAACCAAGATAGATGGGCAAAAAGTAATAGCCAGCGTTATACAGCCAGCTGTAAAACAGGCGATAGATTTCGGAATCGGCAGGCCATAGACCAAGCATGCCTTCGCCCATAATGACGGCAACGGTGCGGAACAGCGCCGCGCAGACAATAAACGGCAACGCCGACATCATGCTTTTGGACAGATAGTCCACCACGGCCATGGCGTTTGATGAAACCGTCGTTGTAAACGAGGTGTTAGAAACTTGTGACATGGAACGCCTTTCCCAATGTGACATGCGGACTGTCCCTTTGTCACATCGTGCGGTACTGACCGATTGCGCGGTACTTTTCGTAGCGGAGGTTTGTGAGGGTCGCGTCGTCGAGCTGCCCAAGCGTATCGAAGGCATCAAATGCCGAGGACATGACGACACCGGCGATCTCCTCATGCGACAGGCCCCTATCGTCAACAATGCCGTCGATGATGCCGAGCGCCAACAGATCGGGGGCCGTGAGCTTAAGCGCCTCAGCGGCCTCATTCGCGCGCTCGGTATCCTTCCACAGGATCGACGCACAGGCCTCGGGGCTCACGACCGAATAGGCCGAGCTCGAGAGCATCAGGATGCGGTCGGCCACGGACAGCGCCAGCGCGCCACCAGAGCCGCCCTCGCCTGTCACCACCGAGACAATCGGCGTCTTAAGGCCGCTCATCTCCATGAGATTCTGGGCAATCGCCTCGCCCTGGCCGCGCTCCTCGGCACCGATGCCGCAAAACGCGCCCGAAGTATCAACCAGGCACAGAACCGGCCGACCAAATTTCTCGGCTTGGTGCATCAGGCGACGTGCCTTGCGGTAGCCCTCGGGATGTGCCATACCAAAGTTGCGACGCATGCGCTCTTTGGTCGTGGTACCGCGCTCGATGGCGATAACCGTCACGGGTCGCCCGTCTTTCCAGCCGATGCCGCCCACCACGGCAGCATCGTCGCCAAAGTAGCGGTCGCCGTGCAGCTCTACGAATCCGTCGAGACCCAACGAGATCATCTCGCCTGCCGTGGCGCGGTTCGCCGAACGAGTCTGTTTGACGATTTCGAGCGCGCTTTTTGGTGCGGCCGAGCGCTTAAACAAGTGTCCCAGCTTTTTGTCGCGACGACCCGTATGCACGATCTCATGCGGTGCCCCCAGGCCGGGCGCGTGCCCTTCGTGCAGCGCCAGCAGCTCGCCTACCGTGAGCGCAATCTCACCACGCGGAACAACGGCATCGCAAAAGCCGTGCTCCAGCAAAAACTCGGAACGCTGGAATCCCTTGGGCAGACGCTTGTGCATGTTCTGCTCGATCACGCGCGGGCCGGCAAATGCCGTCAGGGCATCGGGCTCGGCCAGGATAATGTCGCCCTCCATGGCAAAGCTCGCGGTTACACCTCCGGTCGTGGGATCGGTGAGCACCGTGATATACAGGCCGCCCGCCTCGCTGTGGCGCCTAACCGCCGCAGAAATCTTGGCCATCTGCATGAGCGAGGTCACGCCCTCCTGCATGCGGGCGCCGCCCGATACGGTAAAGCCAACGACCGGCAGCCCCAACTCGGCCGCGCGCTCAAAGACACGACAGATCTTCTCGCCCACCACGGAGCCCATTGAGCCCATCATAAAGTTGGCATCCATAAAGAAGAGCGCGGTATCGCAGCCGCAGATTTTGCCCCTGCCGCACACAACGGCATCGCGCTCGCCCGAACGCTCGCTCACGCTCTTAAGCTTGTCGGCATAACCGGGAAACGAGAGGAAGTCCTTCGACGCCAGATTGGCATCCCATTCCTCAAAGGTACCCGCGTCGACCGTCATGCGCATGCGCGCGCGACCGCTCACGCGAAAGTGTTTGCCGCAACGAGGGCAGACCTCGAGGTTGTCGTGCAGGCGCGCCTCATCGATCACACGGCGGCACTCCGGGCATTTGACAAACACGTGGCGCGCGGGGAACTCGGCGCACGACTCGGTTATCGGCCCCTCAAGGACATTGACCGTCTTCGCTTTTCTATTCATCAGCATAGAGATGCCCCATCAGATCGGTGTGATACATGCCCGACAAAAACTCGTCGTTTGCCAGCACGTCGAGCTGAAGCTCGCTATTTTCGCTCACGCCCTCAATCACGAGCTCGCCCAGGGCCGAGCGCATCTTGCGAATGGCACCGTCACGCGTGGGCGCGCACACGATGAGCTTGCCGAGCATGGAGTCGTAGTACGGCGGAACTTTCGCTCCGGTAAACATGGCGGAATCCCAGCGCACGCGCGGACCACCCGGCACACGCAACGCGGTAACCGTTCCACATGACGGCAGAAAGTCCGGCGTTTCGGCATTGATGCGGCACTCCATGGCGTGGTTGCGAACCGGCATGTCCTCCCGCTCAAAGGGCAGAGGCTGGCCGGCCGCCACGCGCAGCTGCCACTTGACCAAGTCGGTATCGGTCACAAACTCCGTAACCGGATGCTCCACCTGCAAGCGCGTGTTCATTTCCATAAAGTAGAAATTGCCGTCATCCGAATACAGGAACTCGATGGTACCGGCTCCTTCGTAACCGACGGCACGAGCCAGGTCGCGCGCGGCCTTGTGCATGCGCGCGCGAATATCGTCACGTCCGTCGAGGCACGGCGCGGGGCTCTCCTCGATCAGCTTTTGGTTGCGGCGCTGCACCGAGCACTCGCGCTCGCCGAGCGAAAACACATGGCCCTGCTTATCGGCCATAATCTGTACCTCAACGTGATGCGCCGGCGCAACGAACTTCTCCATGTAGCACTCGCCGTCGCCAAAAACGGCCTCACCCTCGGCACGCGCCTCGATGAACGCCTTTGCCGCATCTTCCACGCGCTCGACCTTGCGAATACCGCGACCGCCGCCGCCCGCGCGCGCCTTAATAAGCACGGGGCAGCCGATGCGCTCGGCCTCGGCCGTTGCTTCCTCGGGGCTTTTGAGCAAATCGCAGCCCGGCACGATGGGCACGCCCGCAGCAGCGGCCGTTCGGCGTGCGGCGTCCTTGTCGCCCATGCTGTCGATCACCTCGGCCGAAGGACCGACAAACGCCAGACCGAACTTGTCGCAGTCGCGCACGAAGCTCGCCTTCTCGGAAAAGAAGCCATAGCCGGGATGAATTGCCTTAGCTCCCGACTTTACGGCACAGGTGAGCACGGCATCGTCGTTGAGGTAGCTCTCGGCAAGACGCGGGCCGCCGATGCAATACGCCTCGTCGGCAAGCTGCACGTGTAGCGCGTCCGCATCGGCCGTGGAATAAACGGCGACGGTCTTGATGCCCATATCGCGGCACGCGCGGATAACACGGACCGCGACTTCGCCGCGGTTGGCGATGAGCACTTTGTCGAACATGGAGCCTTCCTTAACTTTCGTGCATGAGTGCAAAAGACATATCGGCGCGGCAGCAAACCTCACCGTTGACGCTCGCAGTACCCGTCGCAAAGCGGAACGGCCCGCGCGCACGCGTGATGGAGCACACTAGATCCACCGTGTCGCCCGGGCGCACCGGACGCTTAAAGCGCACCTTGTCCAGACTCGTGTAGAACGGCGTCGCGCCGCGCGCCTCCTCATCGCCCATCAGCAGCACGCAGCAGTTCTGGGCGAGCATCTCGCACTGAATCACGCCGGGAACGACCGGGTTTCCCGGAAAATGTCCCTGCAAAAAGTACTCGTCGCCTGTAATCGTGATCTTGCCGTGGGCCTCGTCGCCCACCAGCTCGGCTTCGTCGAGCAAAAGCATCGGCTCGCGATGCGGTAACAGCTTCTTGAGCTCTTCTTTGTTCATGGATATCACCTATCCGATCCTCATGAGGCAGCTGCCAAACTCCACGAGGTCGCCGTCGGCCACGCAGATCTCGAGCACCTCACCGTCTGCCTCGGCCGTCACCTCGTTGAGAACCTTCATGGCCTCGATGATGCAGAGGGTCTCGCCGGCCTTGACCTTGGAGCCCACGCGCACAAATGGCTCGTCGCCCGGCGCAGGGGCAGCATAGAAGACGCCCACCATGGGAGCAGTCACCTCGGTGCCCTTGGGCTCCGGCGCGGCGGCAGGTGTCTGCGTGGCGGGTTCCGGTGCGGCAGGCATAGCTGCGGGAGCCGCAACCGGAGCAGCCATGGCGCTCGGCATGGGCATGGGCACGGCAACCGGCTGTGCGGCGCTCGCGCGCTCGAGTTCGACCGCGGTGCCATCGGGCTCCTCAACACGCACGCGCGTAAGGCCGCGGTCCTCCATCACATCGGCTATCTCGGCAAGTCTTTTGGAATCCATGCTCTAGCTCCTCGTATATCTACGCAGCGCGATGGCGGCGTTGTGCCCGCCAAAGCCCAGATTGGTCGAAAGCGCCCAGGTAAGATCGGCGCGAACCGCGCGATTGGGCGTGTAGTCAAGATCGCAGGCGGGATCGGGCGTGTGGTAGTTAATGGTCGGGGGCACCACGCCCTGCTCGAGCGCCATGGCGCAAGCCATAACCTCGATGGCACCCGTGGCACCGATCATGTGCCCCGTCATCGACTTGGTCGACGAGACGTGCGCGGCGCGCGCCGCGTCCTCGCCGAGCGCTCGCTTGATGCCCGCCGTCTCGGACGAATCGTTGAGCTTGGTCGAGGTGCCGTGAGCGTTGATGTAGAGACCCTCAGAAGGCTGAACGTCGCCCTCGGCCACCGCCAGCGATATCGCACGGGCGATGCCTGCCGCGTCCGGGTCGGGACTCGTGATGTGGTAGGCATCATCGGTGTTGCCGTAGCCCACGACCTCGGCATAAATGTGCGCACCGCGCGCCTGCGCGTGTTCCATGCTCTCGAGCACCAGCACGCAGGCGCCCTCGCCCATCACAAAGCCATCGCGGTCTGCATCGAACGGGCGGCAGGCCGCCTGCGGATCGGGATTGGTGGTGAGCGCACGACAGGACGTAAAGCCTGCAACGGCATCGGGGATAATAGCCGCCTCGGCACCACCCGCGAGGATCGCGTCGGCATAGCCGTGCTTGATGGCGCGGAACGCCTCGCCCACCGCATGGGCAGACGTCGCGCAAGCGGTCACGACGGGCAGGGTCGGCCCCTTTGCCTTGTGACGGATCGCGATATTGCCCGATGCCATGTTGGGAATCATCATCGCGATCATGTAAGGCGATGCGCGACGAGGCCCCCGATCGGCGATCGTGTGGACGTTGTCGACGAGTGTCTGCATGCCGCCCACACCCGAGCCCACGAGACCGTACTAGATCTCGTATGCCGTCTTCTGCTTGAAAAAA
>CABSMZ010000035.1 GCA_902478875.1 uncultured Collinsella sp. | reverse complement strand
TGGTGGATATGCACGTTCACCTTCGCGAGCCCGGCTACGAGGTCAAAGAGGACATCGAGAGCGGTACCCGCGCAGCTGCCAAGGGCGGCTTTACCGGTGTGTGCTCCATGCCCAACACCGATCCCGTCACCGATAACGGCACCGTCGTGGAGTTCGTCAAGTCCCGTGCTGCCGAGGTCGGTCACTGCCGCGTCTATCCGTCGGGTGCCATGACCCGCGGTCTTAAGGGCGAGGCCATGTCCGAGATGGGCGATATGGTCGCCCACGGCGCCGTCGCCTTCACCGACGACGGTCGCGGCGTGCAGGGTGCGGGCATGCTCCGTCGCTGCATGGACTACGGCAAGATGTTCGGCAAGGTCTTTATGAGCCACTGCCAGGACGAGGATCTGGTCGGCCACGGCCAGATCAACGAGGGCAAGGTCTCGACCCGTCTGGCTCTCGAGGGTTGGCCGGCTGCCGGCGAGGAGCTCCAGATCGCCCGCGACATCGAGATCGCCAAGCTGACTGGTGCCAAGCTGCACATCCAGCACATCTCCACCGCCCATGGCCTGGAGATCGTGCGTGCCGGTAAGGCCGCTGGCGTTCAGGTTACCTGTGAGGCCACCCCGCATCACATGTTCCTGACCGAGAACGACCTGGACGAGACCTACAACACCTCGCTCAAGGTCAATCCGCCGCTGCGTACCGAGGAGGATGCCGAGGCCATCCGTCAGGGCGTCATCGACGGCACCGTCGACGTTATCGTCACCGATCACGCTCCCCACACCCCGTGGGAGAAGGCCCGCGAGTTCGAGCTTGCGCCCTTTGGCATGATCGGTCTCGAGACCTCGCTGTCGCTCGTGCTCACCGAGCTGGTCAACACGGGCAAGATGAGCATGGGCCGTATGGTCGAGCTCATGGCCATCAAGCCGCGTGAGATCCTGGGCCTCGACCAGGTTCAGGTCAAGGCGGGCTCCGTTGCCGACCTGACCGTGTTCGACCCCTCTGCCACCTGGACGGTCGGCGAGGACGGTTACGAGTCGCGCGCCGAGAACTCCGGTTTTGCCGGCCGCACGCTTACCGGTCGTGCCACCGATGTGTTTGTCGGCGGTAAGCAGACGCTCGCCGACGGCTGCATCTGCTAGCATAGCCTTATCGCTTTTGTGCGCGGCGCCCTTGCGGTGCCGCGCTTTCTGTTCGTTTGGTCCATGCAACCGCATGGGGGATTGGAGCGTCTATGCCCACACCTTCCACTGCACGCATGCACGACTTCGAGGTCGTTTCGAACCAGGAGATCGCCGACGGCATCTTCTCGCTCGTCATCTCGGCCCCCAAGCTTGCAAGTGCGCTCAAGCCCGGTCAGTTTGTGAACATCGCCGTGCCCGGCGATGCGTCCTCGCTGCTTCGCGTGCCCCTGAGCTACTACCGCGCCGACGCCGAGGCCGGCACCGTCGAGCTGTGGTACGCCGTCGTGGGCGACGATACCCGTCGTCTGTCCCAGATGGGCCCTGGCTCCTCCTCTAACCTGCTGGGCCCCGGTGGCCGTGGCTGGATGGTACCCGAGGGCACCAGGAAGGCCCTGCTCGTCGCCGGTGGCATCGGCGTTCCGCCTGTGCTGTGTCTTGCCGGTATGCTTGCCGAGCAGGGTGTGGCCGTCGACGTGTGCCTGGGTTTTGGCACCGCTTCCAAGGCCGTGGGCATCGATGAGTTCCGCGCGCTGGGCGCCACGGTCAACGTTTGCACCGATGATGGCACGCTGGGGACGCACGGTTTTTGCACCGACCCGGCAGCCGAGCTGCTCGGCGAGGGCGGCTACGACTATGTGGCCAGCTGCGGCCCCGCTGTCATGATGAAGAAAGTCGCCGCCGCTGCCGCCGAGGCCGGTGCGTACTGCGAGGTGTCGCTTGAGCGCATGATGAGCTGTGGCTTTGGCGCCTGCAACACCTGCAATGTCGAGACGGTCGACGGTATGAAGGGCGCTTGCATGTGCGGCCCCGTGTTCGATGCTTCCAAGGTGGTGGTCTTCTAGTGGGTACCGTGAACATGGCCGTCGATTTCGGCGGCGTCAAGATGCAGAACCCCATCAACACCGCAGCCGGTACCTTTGGCTACGGTTGGCAGTTCCAGAACTTCTTTGATGTTTCCCAGCTGGGCGCCATCACCACCAAGGGTTGCGCAGCTGAGCCCTGGCCCGGCAATCCCGCGCCCCGCATGGCCGAGATTCCCGGCGGTATGATCAACTCCGTGGGCCTTCAGAACCCCGGCGTGGCTGCCTTTGCCCGCGAGTCCGGCCCGTGGCTCGAACAGCTGTCCAAGGACGGCTGTCAGGTCATCTGTCAGGTTGCCGGCCACTCCGTTGACGAGTTTGTCCGCGCGCTCGAGATGTATGTCGAGCTGTGCCCCTGGGCTGCCGGCTACGAGATCAACGTGAGCTGCCCTAATATCGCCGCCGGTGGCGCCGCCATGGGCTCTACGCCCGAGGGTGCCTCATCCGTTATGGCTGCCTGCCGCAAGGTGACCGATAAGCCGCTGTTCGTGAAGATGGCACCGGTCAACGTCGCCGAGATTGCCAAGGCCCTCGAGGCTGCCGGCGCCGACGGCCTTTCGGTCATCAACTCCATACAGGGCATGGCCATCGACGTCCATACCCGCAAGTCCCGCGTGGCCAAGCCCAAGGGCGGCCTTTCGGGCCCGCTGTGCCACCACATCGCCGTGCGCATGGTCTGGGAGGTTGCCCAGGCCGTCGATATCCCCATCAACGGCGTCGGCGGTGTCATGACCGGCGAGGATGCGGCCGAGTTTATCCTGGCCGGCGCCACCTGCGTGTCGGTCGGCATGGCCAACTTCGTCGATCCGTGCGCTTCGCTCAAGATCGCGCACGAGCTCGAGGCCTGGGCTGAGTCCCAGGGCGTGAAGGACATCAACGAACTGGTAGGTGCTTTCGAATGCTAGAGACCGATGCCCGCGACCGCGTAATCGTCGCTCTCGACTGCGACCGCGAGCGTGCGCTCGAGCTCGCCCACGAGCTTTCGGGCCATGCCGCCTGGCTTAAGGTTGGTATGACGCTCTATTACGCTGAGGGCCCCGAGATCGTCAAGACCTTTAAGGACCTGGGCTTTAAGGTCTTCCTTGACCTTAAGTTCCATGATATTCCGCATCAGGTTCGCGGTGCCGCCCGTTCGGCCTCGCTTGCCGGTGCCGACCTGCTCTCGGTTCACGGCTTGGGTTCGGGCGCCATGCTCGCTGCCTGCCGCGAGGGTGCCGAGGAGGCGCGCGAGGACCGCGCCAAGCTCGTCGCCATCACCGTGCTCACGAGCATGAATCAGGATGCCTTGAGCGAGATCGGCGTCGAGTCGCCCGTGGCCGAGGAGGCCGCCCGCCTGGCAAAGCTCGCTCAGGCCAACGGCATCGATGGCATCGTGTGCTCGCCGATGGAGGCTCACGACATGCGTGAGCTGCTGGGCCCTGATGCCCTGATCGTGACTCCGGGTGTGCGTCCGGTGGGTGCCGCCCTTGGTGACCAGTCCCGCGTGGCGACGCCTTCCCAGGCTATCGAGCGTGGCGCAAGCCACATTGTGGTGGGCCGTCCCATCACCGGTGCCGACGATCCGGTTGCCGCCTTTGACGCCATCGTCGCCGAGCTGGTCGAAAACGTCGCGTAAAAGATTCCCCTAAGTCACCACTTTTGGGTTTCTTTAGCACAAAATAGCCCCTGTACCTGCGTAAACTTTCCCATCCTTTGTGTGGAATCGCAGGTCAGGGGCTTAACTTTGGGCGCAGTATATTGCACTTTTTGCGGGTATCGTCTAACCTATGGAGCCGCGATTGGGCATTTTGTACGTTCTACGTGCTAAAATGCCAATTATTGAATCAGATATAACCCAACTATTTGGAGGTACGAATGGCACTCCCTCAGCTTACCGATGAGCAGCGCAAGCAGGCTCTTGAGAAGGCTGCTGCCGCACGTCACGCCCGCGCTGAGCTTCGCGAGCAGATCAAGAAGGGCGAGAAGTCCCTCGAGTCCGTGCTCAACTCCGATGACCCCATCGCTTCCCGCATGAAGGTTTCCACCCTCATCGAGTCTCTCCCTGGTTATGGCAAGGCCAAGGCCGCCAAGATCATGGAGGAGCTCGGTATCTCCGCTACCCGTCGCGTCCAGGGCCTCGGCGTCCGTCAGCGCGAGCAGCTCCTCGAGCAGCTGACCAAATAAGTGAGCGCTCAGGATTCCAAGCTCTTTGTGATTTCTGGACCGTCAGGCGCAGGCAAGGGTACGCTCGTCACTCGTGTGCGCGAGCGCCGCTCGAACCTGGGCCTGACGGTTTCGGCTACCACGCGAGCACCACGCAAAGGTGAGGTCGACGGCGTCAACTACTTTTTTCTGACGCGCGAGGAGTTCGACCGCCGCGTGGCAAACGGTGAGTTTGTTGAGTGGGCCGAGGTCCACGGTAACTGCTACGGCACGTTGGTGAGCGAGGTCACATCCAAGCTCGCCTCTGGCGCATCTCTGATTTTGGAGATCGATGTCCAGGGCGCCCTGCAGGTGAAGGAGCGTTTCCCCGAGGCCGTGCTGATCTTTATCAAGCCGCCTTCGCTTGAGGTGCTCCGCGAGCGTCTAGTCGGTCGCGGTACCGAGACGCCCGAGACGATTGAGCTGCGTATGGCAAACGCCGCCGATGAGCTTGCCCTTGCCGACCGCTACGACGACGTCGTGGTAAATGACGATCTCGACCGCGCGACCGATGAGCTCGTTCGCGTTCTCGATATGCATGAAAGGATCTGAGGTCCGTGTCCGTTGTAAAGCCTTGCATTGACGATCTTCTGGAGAAGACCGATCACAACCGCTTCCTGCTCGCTTCGCTTGCCTCCAAGCGCGCCTGCGACATCAATAGCATGCTGCGTGGCCAGCACAACCGCGTGCTTGCCGTCCAGGATGTCGATGACATCACCATCGGGCTTTCCGGTGCCGACACCATCTCGATGGCTATGGACGAGATTGTCGACGGCGACATCTCTTACGACGAGGCCCGTTACGAGAAGGCGCTCGGCCACAAGGTTGCTGAAGCCTAAATGGCGGCTCGCGTCTGCCTGGTCCACTATCACGAGGTTGGACTGAAGGGTAAGAACCGCGCACATTTTGAGCATATCCTCATGGATAACATCAAGGCGGCCTTGGCCGCCTTTTCCGTGAATGCCGTGTCTCGAATTTCCGGTTATATCCTCGTGACCTTTAACGAGCATCAGGCCGACGAGGCGGCGCGTGTCATTCGCACCGTTCCCGGCGTTGCCCGTGTGTCTTTGGCGTATCACACCAATCGTGACCCTCAGGAGTACTGTGCCGCCGCCGTGAAGGCGCTGCGCGAGTTTGGTTCCTTCGATTCGTTTAAGGTACACGCCAAGCGCTCCAATACCGACTATGAGCTCACCTCGATTGACATCAATCGTCAGGTGGGCGAGGTGCTGTGCGAGGCCTTCCCCGATAAAAAGGTTCAAATGCACGACCCCGATGCGATAGTGCACGTACTGGTGGTCCAGGGTAGCGTTTATGTGTACGCGCGCTCCGAGCGCGGCGTGGGCGGTCTGCCGGTGGGTTCTGCCGGCAAGGTCGTGACGCTGCTGTCGTCGGGCATCGATTCTCCGGTGGCGACCTGGATGCTCGCGCGTCGCGGCGCGGTGTGCGTGCCGGTGCATTTCTCCGGTCGTCCGCAGACGCCCGATACGAGCGAGTATTTGGTGCAGGACATCATCCGTGCGCTTGAGCCGGGTGTCCAGATCGGCCGCCTGTACGTGGTGCCGTTTGGCGACTGCCAGCGTGAGATTTCGGTCACCTGTCCCAGCAACCTGCGCGTGATCATGTATCGCCGCATTATGTATTCGGTTGCCGAGCGCATTGCGCACATCGAGGGCGCCAAGGCCATCGTGACGGGCGAATCGCTTGGACAGGTTGCCTCCCAAACGCTTGAGAATATCATGGCCGTCAACGAGGCCGTGAAGATCCCCGTGTTCCGTCCTCTCATCGGTTCGGACAAGCAGGAGATCATCGCGCGTGCCGAGGAGATCGGTACCTTCGATATCTCGACCGAGGCCGCTCCCGACTGCTGCACGCTGTTTATGCCGCGTCGTCCCGAGACGCACGCTAAACTCGATGCCGTGCATGAGGCCTGGGAGTTGTTCGATCACGAGGAGATGATCGAGCGCCTACTCAAGCAGACCGAGTACATCGACTTCGAAAGCAACACGTATAAGGCCCCTAAGACCTTAAAACGCAAACATTCGGAGCTTGCTCCGCGTGAGATTTACCAAGATCACGAGTAAATTTGTGCATAGACCGACGATGCTCTTGCATCGTCGGTCTTTTGCTATCTGGGCATTTTGCGGCTAAGTGTTCATTTGCTGACGTGTGCCTGAATAAATGGACAGATTTGTGCAAGGTTTTGGTCAGCTTTTGGTTTGACCGCGAAAACCGGTTTTGAAGCATGGCTGTTGCAGGGCTCTTTTCCTGACACGATGTTGTTGGGAGGTTTTGCTATGGCGCAGCGCGAACAACACGAACGGGTCAAAAAGATGGACCGCTGGGCAGGCAAGCTGCTCGGTCATAAGGCTGTGGTGGTGGCGATGCTGGGCGTCATTGCGATGGCGAGCGGCTTGGCGATGGCGAACCTTGGCGGCGGTGCCGGCGGTGTGTCGTTTGAGCGCACTGATGGTACGGGCTCGTTAGTGGAGCCGGAATCCGGCGATGCTTCGAGCGGAAAGACATCCGAAGGCTCTTCGACTAAGGCTTCTGCCGCGGCAGAGGTCTATGTCGATGTCGATGGCGCCGTTGTGTCGCCCGGTGTATACAGGCTCAAAGACGGGGCACGGGTATCCCAGGCGATCGATGCCGCTGGCGGGCTGGCGCCCGAGGCTGACGTTACGGGACTTAATCGGGCATCTAAGGTCACTGATGGACAAAAAATCTATGTTCCGACGGTAGGGGAGCAGCAGGCGTCCATTGCGGAAGCCGGTGTTGATGGTGGGGCTTCCGCATCATTGGGCGTGAGTGGCGCAACGGGCCTAGTCAACATCAATACGGCAAGCGCGGCAGAGCTGCAGACGCTCTCGGGCATCGGCCCCTCCATGGCCCAGTCGATTATCGATGAGCGTACAAAGAACGGTGCTTTTGCCTCGGTTGACGATCTGATGCGTGTGTCGGGAATCGGCGAGAAGAAGCTTGCCAAAATCAAAGATTGCATCTGCGTATGAGTGCGACAGAGCGCGAGCATGTGATGCCTCCGCGGCCCTTGATGCCGTGGACGATGGCTCTGTGTGCCGGCGTGTGTATGAGCTGCGCCTTGGTGCTCAACGTGGCCGCTGATGCGCTGCTGAGGGAGCAGGCGCCGGCGGTCGGGCTGCTATGGGCCATTCCCGTTGCGGCGGCGGTATTCGTTGTGCTGGGTCAATTTTGTGCACCGCTTGCTCCTTGGAAGCGGTGGCTGTATGCCGCGTCCGTTGGTCTCGTGGCGGGAGCGGTCGTCTCGGCGTGGTGGGCTGCGGGCGCGCTCAACGCCTCGAAGGCGCTCGACGGTCGAGCGGCAAGCGGCCTCGAGTTTGTCGTGCAGGGCGATCCATCCATAAACGACGACGTGTATTCCTATACCTGCGAGGCACGTGCGGACGGTAAGAACTTGGCAACGGTTCGCCTATCGTGCGACCTCGAGCTCAAGGTCGGGGCGCACGCGCGTGTTATCGGTCGCGTTTCACGTTTTGAGAACGATGCATATGGACGATCGCGCGTGCTCCGAGGCGAGGTGCGCAAGGTTCAAGCCGTTCGGATTGTGTCGGTCGATGAGGGCTTTCCGGGGCCGCTGCTTCGACTGCGAAATGGGCTGCTTGCGTCCATCGCGCCTGCGACCGACCAGGCGCGTGCGCTCATAGCCGGTGTCGTCTGCGGTCGTTCGGCCGAGCTGCGCGCCCAACCGGCGGGCGACTGGTTTTCGGTGACGGGAACGGCGCATCTTATCGCCGTCTCGGGCAGCCATTTGGCTATCGTGGGGTTTGTAATCGAGGGCGTATTGCAAAAGACTCGGTGTTCGCGTGGTCTTCAGCGGGCGATATTGGCGATAACGCTTGTGGGCTACGCTGCCTTTACGGGCGCGTCTCCCTCGGCCGTGCGCGCGTGCTGCATGGTGTTCGCGACGCTTGTCGTAAACGGCGCGGGGCGTCGCCGGCACGGCGCATCGGCTCTCTTCGTAACCATGTCCATCTTTGTGCTAATGCGGCCGACGGTGCTGTTCGAGATGGGCTTTCAGCTTTCATGTGCCAGCGTTTTAGCCATTCTGTGCTTTTGCCCCTATTCGACCTACGCTTTGGGTGAGCTGGGTGTGCCATCGGGCGTCGCCAGCATGCTTTCTGTCACGCTGTGCTCGCAACTGGCGACTCTTCCCATTACCATTCCCGCCTTCGGTACGTTCTCGCTCATTGCTCCGCTGGCAAATGCGGTCATCGGTCCGGTGGTGAGCGTACTGCTTGCTGTGTCGATCGTGCTTGTTCCCTTTTCGCTCGTGGCGCCGTTGCGGACTTGGGCGCTCGTTGTGCCCATGATTGCCGCCCGTTGCGCACTGTTCTTTGAGCAGTTGTTTGCCGCCGTGCCGGGTGCATCCGTGAGCGTGCCGCCCGATAGCATGTGGATTTACCTAGTGCCGTGTGTGCTGGCGGTTCTGCTGGTCTGGTGGCCGCGTCCCCGCGCACGTCCTATGGCGGTGGGGCTTGCATGCCTGGTGCTCTTGGCTGCGATTCCGTACGTCTACTGGGATCGATTCGCGCCGCCTTCGGTGACGGTGCTCGATGTGGGCCAGGCGGATGCGATTCTTATCCGCCAGGGCGACGCAGTAGCGCTCGTCGACTGCGGGCTCGACGAGCGCGTGGTAGCGGCGTTGGTTCGCAATAACGTGCACCATATCGATGCCGTCTTTGTGACGCATTGGGATGAGGACCACTGGGGCGGTCTGCCTGCCGTGCTCGAGCAGTTTTCGGTCGGAACGATTGCCGTGGCGGCGGATGCGCTGGAGGATGCTCCTGCCGAGGTATTGAACCGACCTGGCGTGGAGTATCGGCAGGTGCGCCGTGGGGATACGGTCGGCATCGGCTTATTTTGCGCCCGCGTGATGTGGCCATTCGAGTCCGTGGATGGCGAGGGAAATGAGGACTCGCTTGTCCTGCTGCTCTCTTATGTTCAGGAAGGCAAGGGCCTGCGTATGCTCCTCACCGGTGATGCCGAGCTCGATCAAGAACGGGAATTCGTGCAGGAAGTGGGAGATATCGATGTACTTAAACTTGGGCATCACGGCTCTAAGGTTTCAGTCGATGGTGAGTTGCTGGACGTCCTGAAGCCCGAGCTTTCCCTCGCGAGCGCGGGCGAGGGGAATCGATACGGCCATCCGTCCGATGCCTGCATCGATGCCGTTAAGGAAGCGGGCGGTGTGTTCGCGTGCACTATCGAACACGGCGACATTACCGTCACGCCAACTGCGAATGGCTTTGCGATGCGATGCCAGCGACCGTGACGACGTCGTTGGCGTGTGGTGGGCCCCTGGGCTAGAATGGCACGGAACGAATACGAAGGCCTGCGGGAGGGGAGCGCAATGTCCGAAATCGGTCTGCTGCCGGCATATCTGATCGTCGGTACCGACGGAGTCAAGCGCGATCACGCCGTCTCGCGTATGAAAGCGCGTCTGGAAAAGTCGGGTATGGTCGAGTTCAACCTCGACGAGCGTGACATGACCAAGGACCCCGATATCGAGTCCATTATCGGATCGCTTAACACCTTTCCGATGGGCAGCGAGTTTCGCCTGGTAATCCTTGACGGCTGTTCAAAGCTCGCCAAGGCGGTCTCGGAGCCGCTCGTCGAGTACCTCGCAAGTCCCAGCCCCACAACGGTCTGCCTCATCATCGCCGACTCGCTTGCCAAGAACACGCGCCTGTATAAGGCGATCGCCAAGATCGACAAGAAGGCCGTGATCGATTGCTCCGGCACCAAGCGCTGGGAGCTACCGCGCCGCGTGCAGCAGATGGCGATGCAGCACGGCAAGTCGATCTCGACGGCGGCCGCCGAGGAACTCGTCTCGCGTTCGGGAGAAAACACTCGCATGCTCGATAACGACTTGGCTAAGCTTGCCCAGATGGTCGAGGCGCCCCAGATTGAGCTTGCCGACGTTGAGCGCTGGATTGTACGTACGGCCGAGGTTCAACCTTGGGACTTTCTCAATGCGGTCTCGGCCCGTGACATGCGACGCTCGCTCGAG
Source organism: uncultured Collinsella sp. (assembly GCA_902478875.1). Taxonomy (GTDB): domain Bacteria; phylum Actinomycetota; class Coriobacteriia; order Coriobacteriales; family Coriobacteriaceae; genus Collinsella. The sequence goes on along the minus strand of CABSMZ010000035.1, from coordinate 3,220 downwards.
CTCTTCAATCTGCTGCCCGCCAAGAGCTACGTGTGGACTTACACATTGCTGTGCGGCCGTATCCGCGAGCTTATCGTCGCCAAGGCGCTCGATGCGCGTGGACAGGGTCGTGAGCTGGCCGCAACGCTCAAGCTCCAGTCCTGGCAGGTCAAGAATCACCTGACCTGGGCACGTCGCTTTTCGATGGCAGAGCTCGTCGCAGCGCTCGAGGGTGCGGTCGATGTGGAGCTCGCGCTCAAGGGTTCGGCCGATTCTCAGACCGCGCTTTTGCTCTGGATTACGAACATCTTGAGAAAATCGTGATGATACCTGCCTATTTGACAAATTCGTTCTATCCCTTTGAGGGGGAGCGTGCTATAGTAGGCGCTTGCATGACCTCACCGTGTCTCAGAGGTGTCATACATTTTTTGCAAGGAACTCGAAAGGAACTCCAGAAGTGGCAAACATCAAGTCTCAGAAGAAGCGTATCCGCACCAATGAGGCAGCTCGCATGCGTAACAAGGCTGTCAAGTCCGAGCTCAAGACGCTGACCAAGCACGTCCAGTCCGCCGTCGCCGAGGGCGACGCCGAGAAGGCCCAGGCTGCCCTCAAGACCGTCACTAAGCGTCTCGACATGGCTGCCGCCAAGCATGTTATCCACAAGAACCAGGCTTCCAACCGCAAGTCCGGTCTTGCCAAGCTCGTGAACAGCATCAACGCCTAGGTTGTAAATTTCACACCAAACAGATTACGCGCATAAATGGAGCCTGTTTTATGGAACAGGCTCCATTTTTTGTACCGCTCGGGTAAGATAGTCCGCATGAATACTTCAATTGACATTTCCCACATCCGCAACTTCTCAATCGTTGCGCACATCGACCATGGCAAGTCCACGATCAGTGACCGTATCCTCGAACTCACCCATACCGTCGACGAACGCGACATGGAGTCGCAGCTGCTCGACACCATGGATATCGAGCGCGAGCGCGGCATCACGATCAAGTCCAATGCCGTTCGCGTGTCCTATGACGCCGACGATGGCGAGACGTATCAGTTCAATCTGATCGATACGCCGGGCCACGTGGACTTTACCTATGAGGTCTCGCGCTCGCTGGCAGCCTGTGAGGGCGCGGTGCTCGTTGTCGACGCCACGCAGGGCGTTGAGGCGCAGACCGTCTCTAACGCGACGCTCGCCATGAACGCCAATCTGGACATTGTGCCGGCCATCAACAAGATCGACCTGCCCTCGGCTCATCCCGACGAGGTTAAGACCGAGATCGAGGATGACCTGGCGATCCCTGCCGATGATGCCGTGTGTGTCTCGGGCAAGACCGGCGAGGGCATCCACGATCTGCTGGAGTCCATTGTCTTTTTGATCTCTCCGCCCAAGGGCGATGCGAACGCGCCGCTCAAGGCACTCATCCTGGATTCGTACTTCGACGAGTATCGTGGCGTCGTCGCCACGGTTCGCGTCTTTGACGGTTCCATCAAAAAGGGCGATACGCTGCGCATGATGCAGGCAAAGGGCGACTTTTTGGTCGATGGCGTGGGCGTCAAGCGTCCCGCCGAGACCCCGGTCGACGCGCTCACGGTCGGCGAGGTCGGATACGTGGTCACGGGCCTGAAGGACCCCGAGGCCGTTCGCGTGGGCGATACCCTCACGTGGGCGTCGAATCCCTGCCCCGAGCCGCTTCCCGGCTACCGCGAGGCCAAGCCCATGGTCTATACGGGCCTGTTCCCGATCGATAACAAGGACTACGAGAACCTGCGTGACGCGCTCGATAAGCTGCACGTCAACGACCCGTCGTTGGTGTGGGAGCCCGAGACCTCGGTGGCGCTCGGCTTTGGCTTCCGCGTGGGCTTCCTGGGTCTGCTGCACATGGAAGTCGTCAAGGAACGCCTGGAGCGCGAGTTCAACCTGGACCTCATTGCCACGAGTCCCTCGGTCGACTATCACGTCTACAAGACCGACGGCGAAATAATCGATGTCCGCAGCCCGCAGGATCTTCCCGAGGCCACGCGCATCGAGCGCATCGAGGAACCCTACCTCAAGGCAAAGATCATCTGCCCGCCTGAGTACACGGGCGCCGTCATGCAGCTCGCCATCGAGCACCGCGGCGTTACGACCGACATGATCCACCTGACGAGCAAATCGGTCGAGATGCGCTTCGATATGCCGCTCGCCGAGCTCATCTTGGACTTCTTTGACCAGCTCAAGAGCCGTACCAAGGGCTATGCCTCGCTCGACTACGAGTTCAACGAGTACCGTCCATCCGAGCTTGTGAAGCTCGACATCTTGCTTTCGGGCGACGAGGTGGACGCGCTGTCGTTTATCGTCCACAAGGACAAGGCCTACGGTCTTGCCCGCGGCCTGTGCGACAAGCTCAAGGAGATTATTCCGCGCCAGCTGTTCGAGGTGCCCATCCAGGGTGCCATCGGCAACAAGATCATTGCCCGTTCCACCGTCAAGGCGCGTCGCAAGGACGTGCTTGCCAAGTGCTACGGCGGCGATATCTCGCGTAAGCGCAAGCTGCTCGAGAAGCAGAAAGAGGGCAAGAAGCGCATGAAGGCCATCGGCTCGGTTGAGGTCCCGCAGGAGGCCTTTATGGCGATTCTTAAGGTGGACGAGTAGGTCCATGGCGCTTTCTGAATACAGTAAGCGGCTGCTGGGTGCCTATGCCAAGCAGCCGTTCCTTATGGCTCCCATGGCGGGCGTAACCGACCCTGCCTATCGCATCATGTGTCGCCGCCGCGGTGCCAATCTTGCCTACAGCGAGATGGTGAGCGTGGCGGGCCTTGCCTATGCCAGCAACAAGACGTGGCGCCTGGTGTTGCCGGCCGACGAGGAGCAGCAGATTTGCGTGCAGCTCTTTGGTTCCAAGCCCGATCAGTTTGCGAGTGCGGTCGCTGCCGTCGAGGAACGCGTGGGCGATCGCCTGTCATTGATTGATATCAACATGGCCTGTCCGGCTCGCAAGGTCGTTACTAAGGGCGAAGGCTCGGCGCTTATGCGCACGCCCGACCTGGCCGAGAAGATTGTCGAGGCAGCGGTGGGCGCGGCGCATGTTCCCGTGACCGTGAAGATCCGCAAGGGTTTTTATGCCGAGGACCGCAACGCCGCAACGTTTGCCCAGATGCTTGAAGGGGCGGGCGCCTCTGCAGTTGCCGTGCACGGTCGTTGTGCCACGCAGCTCTATACCTGTCTCTTATACACATCTGACGCTGCCGACGACGGAGAGAG
>CABSMZ010000034.1 GCA_902478875.1 uncultured Collinsella sp. | reverse complement strand
CTCTCTCCGTCGTCGGCAGCGTCAGATGTGTATAAGAGACAGTCCCAACATGGCCCAGGCCGGTGGCAAGAACGCCGCCGGTATCGCCGATGCCCTCGCGGCCGCCAAGACCGCGCTCGGCGTCTAAGAACCTAGGCTGTCACTGTGGTCGCGCTCGCGCTGGACATAGGGGAGACCAGGATTGGCATTGCCGTCTCGAGCCGTGATGGCAAGATGGCGATGCCTGTCAAGGTGCTCCCGGCTGCCGAGGTTACCGGTATGGCCAAGACGTTCCGCTACCTGGTTGCGGACTATGAGCCCGACATCCTGGTAAGCGGACGTCCCCTGACCATGGCCGGTGAGCCCGGCCCCCAGGCCGAGCGCGTCGCCGCCGTGGCCCAAAAGATTGCCGACGAGCTCGAACTTCCGCTGGAGTTTGAGGACGAGCGTCTGTCCTCGCAGGAGGCCAAGCGAATCCTGCGAGAGCAGGGGCTCAACGAAAAGCAGATGAGGGGCAAGATTGACATGATCGCCGCCAGTCTGTTCTTGCAGACATGGCTCGATCGTAAAAACGAGGAGGTTCAGCATGTCTAGCGCTTCCGATCCGCGCCAGCAGAATCGTACACGGCAGCCCGCGCCGCGTCCTGCTCAGCCTGGTCAGCGCCCGGCGCAGCCGACGCAGCGTTCGGCTCAGCCTACTCAGCGTGCTGCTCAACAGCCCGCCGCTCGTCCCGCGCAGCCCGCTGGCGGCGCTCGTTTTAAGCAACAGGCTCCTGCCCAGCGCACGCAGGGGCAGGCCCCGCAATCGCGCTCCCACGCACATCATGCTCATGGCTCGCACGGCGTTGCTCCGGCCACGCGCTCGAGCTATAACACGCACGCCCGCCGTGGTGCCCAAAAGAAAAGCTCTCCGGTGCCTATGATTATCGGTGGCGTGGTCGCTGTGCTTGCGCTTGTCGCGATTGTTTTCTTTGTCGTGCCGGCCGTCAAGGGCTTCTTTGGCGGTGAGGATGCGAAAGTCGCTGCTGGCCAGCAAGTTACTATCACGATTCCCGATGGTGCCTCGGGTGACACCATCGCTTCGATTCTCTCCGAGAACCATATCGTCGATGATCCCAAGGATTATTACGCGGCGGTCAAAAAGCTCAACGCCGACATGTCGCTTAAGCCTGGCACCTACTCGTTCACCACGTTCATGGACGCGACCAAGGTCGTTCAGCAGCTCATGGAAGGCCCCAATGCGGGCTCCGATGCGCTGACTATCCCTGAGGGTCTGACGGTTGACCAGGTCGCTGACCGCGTGGCCAAGGCATACGACAGCATTTCTAAGGAGGACTTCCTTAACCAGGCCAAGGCGAGCAATTATGTGAATGATTACGCTTTCCTTAAAGACGCCGCGAACGATTCGCTCGAGGGCTTCCTATTCCCCAAGACGTATTCGCTGGGTAAGGACCCGTCTGCCGATGATGTGATTCGCGCCATGCTTGACCAGTTCAACGCCGAGTATAAGTCGCTTGACTTTGCCAACTGCGAGGCCAAGATCAAGGAGCGCTATGGCGTGGAGATGTCCGATTACGACATCGTTAACCTTGCCTCGATCGTCGAGCGCGAGGGCCTCAACGCCGACCAGCGCGCGCATGTGGCATCGGTTTTCTATAACCGTCTGGCGGGCAAGCTCGATGGCCTGCGTTACCTCAATAGCGATGCGACCATGATGTATGTCACCGGTGGCGAGGTTACCGCCGACGACCTGCAGAGTGATAGCCCCTATAACACCTATAAGCACGAGGGCCTCCCGCCCACGCCCATTTGCTCTCCGTCGCTCGAGGCGCTCAAGGCCACCCTTGAGCCGACCGACTCCGACGACCTGTATTTCTACATTACGCAGGACGAGGAGTATTTCTCGAAGACCTACGAAGAGCATCAACAGTCTTGGAATTGATCATGAGGATTTTTAGCCCCAAACGATATGTTACCTCGGTCGATCGCATCGACCTTAATACCCTGTGGGCCGACGGCAAGCGCGCCATTCTGCTCGATCGCGACAACACCCTGGTGCCGCGTGATACCGAGCAGGTACCCGCTGCAGTTTCCGCTTGGCTCGAGGCCGCCCATGCCAAGGGCTTTAAGCTGTGCATGGTGTCCAACAACTGGCATCGCGACCAGGTCATGGCATCGGCTCGTGAGTTGGGGCTCGAGGCCATCAGCCACGCCATGAAGCCGGCGCCATTTGCCCTCAAAGCGGGCCTTAAGCGTCTGGGCGCCACGGCCGACGAGGCCGTGCTGATCGGCGATCAGCTGTACACGGACGTGTGGAGCGGAAACTTTGCCGGCGTTGACACTATTCTGGTCAAGCCGCAGGCAACCCAGGACCTGTGGTACACGCAGATCTTCCGTATCTTTGAGCGCCGGGCCCTGCGCGACCTTCCCTGCGAGGAATAGGTTTCGCCATGTCTCAGCACATCAAACACGGCTGCGACCATATCTTCTTTATCGGCTTTTTGGGCGCGGGCAAGTCGACGCTTGCGCGCAATGTGGGCACTATGTTCAAGCGTCGATTCATCGATACCGATCGTTTGGTTGTGCGTCGATGCGGCAAGTCGGTGACCGAGATATTTAAGACCGAGGGCGAGGATCGTTTTCGCGAGCTCGAGACTTCGGCACTCCGTTCGCTTCAGAGTGAGCGCAGCCTGCTGGTATCGTGCGGGGGTGGCATCGTCGAGACACCGGTGAACATTGAACTGATGCACGAGATGGGTACCTGTGTGTACCTCGAAGGCGACTTTGAGGACTCGTTGCGTCAGATTCGCCGCTCCGATACCCGACCCGATTTCCGCTCGCCCGAGCATGCTGCGCGCCTGTTTGAGCATCGCCGTCCGCTGTATCGCCAGGCCGCCGATATTACCCTTGATATTCGCAACAAGTCCTTCGAGGACGTTTCCTACCTTTGTGCCGAGATGCTTTTGGAGCGTGGACTGCTATGATTCGCCGTCAACTCATCAATTTCCAAAACCGCAGTGTCGATGTCCGCGTCGGATTGGGCGCGTTCGAGGAACTGTCGCGCATGTTTGCCTCGGCTGTGGGCAAGCCTAAGCGCGCGATGGTGGTTTGGAACGACGCCACATCCGAGCGTTTTGGTGAGGTCGTCGAGCATGCGCTGGTCGACGCTGGTTTTGCCGTGTCGCTGCTCGTCCTCGAGGTTTCGCCTGCCGGTGCTACGCTGGCCGATGCCGATACCGTCTTTGGCGCCCTGTCGACTAATGGCATTACCTGCGACGATCTCGTTGTTGCCGTTGGCGATGCCGCAACCTGCTCGGTCGTTTGCTGGTGTGCCAATCAGTGGTGCGGTCGCACCGAGTGTGCCTTGCTGCCGACGACGTTCGACGCCATGCTCACGGTCGCGACGACCATGAAGCCGCTCGTCGCCTCGTCGACGAATGCACTTCCCGCTATCGCGTTCCGTCCCGAGCCGGGCCTGGTCGTGTGTGACCTCGGCCTTGTTCGCGAGGCGGACCCCGAGGACCTCAAGTTCGGCTATGTGGTACTTGTTGGCACCATGCTTTCGAGCAGCAAGTCCCGTTGGAATCAGTTTACTGAGACCGTCCCCGAGATTCTCGCGGGCGAGGAGGTCGCGCTCGTCAATGCCGTTCAGTGGTCTCAGACTGCCCGCAAGGACGTACTGATGGCCACGAACCCGAGCGCCCGCCATGCGCTCGACTTTGGCAAGACGGGGGAGCGTACCCTGCGCGCCTGCTTGGGCGATGCCGTTTCGCAGGTCCCTGCCTACCAGCTGTTGTCCGAGGGCATGCGCTTTGAGGCGCGCCTAGCACATGATGCTTGCGACTTCGATATCGATTACGTTTTTGAGGTCGATGACTGCCTGGAGGACTTTGGCATCGAGGAGCTTGCCTTCGACCTGGAGCCCACCGCGTTTATCGAGGGGTTCCGCAAGCAGCAGTTCGCCCGCTCGAACCGCAGTATGTTGCCGCTGCCCGCGGCACTCGGCGCCATTCGTCTAACGAGCGTTGAGGACGAGGTTCTTGAGCGCCATGCTCACGCCTACTTGGCTTCTCGCAAAGAACTTCTCTAAGATTTATTGACATCCATCGTCTTTCGTATCATGTTGAGGGACGGGTTTCCAATCGGTTGCGGTTCGCATGCGATTCCGACGTTCGGTTGAGACCCGTCCCGCACTTTTTGAGACAATAAGAAAGGAATCTGCATGTCTGAGTTTGCTGCCGGTCCTGCCGGTCGTATTGAACGTGTCCGTGCCCTGATGGTCGAGCGCGGCTACGACGCTATCGTGGTACGCGACGAGGCCAATCTTCGTTGGCTTACGGGCGTGAAGGGCGTCTTCGACTACACCTTCGAGTTCCCGCACGCGGCGTTTATTACGGCTGACCAGTGCCTGTTCCATACCGACTCGCGCTACCTCAACAGCTTTGAGGAGAACACGCCCGCCGGCAGCCCCTGGGTCTACGACATGGACGAGAGCACCATCCCCGGTTGGGTCGCCGGCAAGATCGCGGCCAACAAGTGCCGTGTCTGCGCTGTCGAGGACGACATGCAGATCAACTTCTACCAGGGTATTCAGCGTGGTCTGGAGGATCGTTCCGTCGCCTGCATGTTGCCGCTGATGCATGACGACATCCGCAAGATGCGCGCCATCAAGGACGCCGAGGAGATCGAGCTCATGCGCCATGCGCAGTCGATCACCGATGCCGCCTTCCAGCATATGCTCGGCTTTATTAAGCCCGGTATGACCGAAAAGCAGGTTCGCAACGAGCTTGAGAACTTTATGTTCGCCAACGGTGCCGACAGCTTGGCCTTCGGCTCCATCGTGGCAAGCGGCCCCAATACCGCCAATCCGCACGCCGTGCCGAGTGACCGCGTGATCGAGAAGGGCGACTTCGTCCTCATGGATTACGGCGCGGGCTACTGCGACTATCGTTCCGACATGACGCGCACCGTCGTGATGGGCGAGCCTACCCAGGAGCAGCTCGACCTGTACGCGCTCGTGCGCCGTACGCACGAGGAGTGCGTCGCCGCCATCCATCCGGGCGTCGAGGGCAACGACATTTTCAACCTTTCCAAGAAGATTATCGGCGATGCCGGTTATGGCGATTACTACAACCATGGCCTGGGCCACGGCGTCGGTATCGACATCCACGAGCTGCCCAACTTTAACCGCAGCAAGAATACCATCGAGGTCGGCTCGGTTGTCACCATGGAGCCCGGCGTGTATCTGCCCGGTGTGGGTGGCGTGCGCCTGGAGGACTACGGCGTGGTCACCGAGAACGGCTACGAGCCCTTCACCAAGACGTCGCATGACCTGCACATTATCGATTGCTAGCTCATTTCGATAGATTTTTGGGGCGGGGCGTCCGGATCGATTCGGGCGCCCCGCGTTCTCTTTTTATGCGCTCGCTGCAGGCGCCGTCTGCAAGTGTATAATTTTGGTCGTATGTAATTTGGACGCTTGTGCGTTCTGCCCATAACAAGAAAGGTCGCTATGCCTACCATTTCTACCGCCGACTTCAAGAACGGCCTCGGTCTCCGCATTAAGGACAAGGTCTACACCATCGTCGAGTTCCAGCATGTCAAGCCGGGCAAGGGCGGCGCGTTTGTGCGCTACAAGACCCGCGACATCAAGAGCGGCCGCGTCGTCGAGAACACCTGCAACGCCGGCACCAAGTTCGAGAGCGTTATGCTCACCACCCGTGAGTTCCAGTACCTCTACAACGATGGCGCCGACTACATCTTCATGGACAATGAGACCTATGAGCAGGTTCCCGTTCCCGAGGACATGGTGGGCGAGAACTCCAAGTGGCTGCGCGAGAACGACATTTGCCAGCTGCTCTTTGCCGACGATGAGCTCATGGGCGTGACCCCGCCGATGTTCATCGAGACCACCATCGTCCAGACCGACCCGGGCTTTAAGGGCGACACCGTCCAGGGTTCCACCAAGCCGGCCACGATTGACACCGGCGCTGTCATCCAGGTCCCCATGTACCTCAACGAGGGCGAGGTCATCAAGGTTGACACCCGCGACGGCAAGTTCGTCTCCCGCGTCTAGCAACCAACTCTTCTAGGAGGACTCATGCCCCAGGAAATCAAGATTGACGGCATCGGCATTTCGCCCGATGTTCTGACCGCCATCGTCTCGCGCGCCGTGTCGGATGTCGAGGGCATCGCCTCCGTTGGCGTCAAGGACCTTGCCACCAACCTTGTCTCCATGATGCTCTCGTCCAAGGCCCCGGCTTCCGAGCCGGCGGTCGAGGCCGAGGTCGTCGGCGACAAGCTCGCACTCACCGTGCGTGTCGTGGTGTTCTTTGGCTATCCGTTCAAGAAGCTCGCCGAGGCCGTTCGCGCCGCCGTGGTCGCTGCCATCGATGCTCAGGTGGGCGTCGAGGTCGAGCGCGTTGACGTTTGCATTGACGGCCTCGTTTTCCCCAAGGAGTAACCTTTGAGCCTTAAGGTTTATCGCGGGCGCACGCTTGCCCGCAGTCAGGCGCTGCAGCTGCTGTTCCAGGCCGAGGCCACGGACAGCCCGCTCGAGCGCGTCCTCGAGGGCGATTTCCTGATCTCGAAGGGTCCCCTCGACCCCTATGCGCTGGAGCTTTGCCGCGGTGCCTACGAGCATATCGATCGTATCGACTGTGCCCTGCGCGCCGTCGCCAAGAACTGGGATCTTATGCGCATGCCCGGCGCCGACCGCAACTTGCTGCGTATCGCCGTCTATGAGATGCGCTTCCTCACCGACGAGGAGGTCTCGGACGCCATCGTAATCAACGAGGCCGTCGAGCTTGCCAAGGCCTATGGCACCGACCAGTCCGCTTCGTTCGTCAACGGCGTGCTGGGCAAGATCGCGCGCAGCGAGGAGCTGCCAGGCGAGGACCTGTACCAAGAGCTGCTGGCCGAAGATCGCGCTCGCGAGGAGGCACAGGCTGCCGAGGCTGCCGCCAAGGTTGCGGTTGCCCAGGCTGAGGCTGGCGTGCTGGCTGAGGATGCGGACGCCGCCGAGGCTGTTGTCGACTCCGTCGAGGAGTAGCTATGCCAGAGGGTTCCGTCCGCAACTTCGACGAGATCTCGGACCGCTTGGACCAGATCATCGCTACCGTTCGTTCCAAGGATACCTCCTTGGAGCGTTCGCTCGATTTGTTTGACGAAGCGATTGAGCTGGGCTCCCGCGCGGTCGATATGGTCGACAAGTTTGAGCTTACGCCGCGTGAGGCCGACAAGCTCGAGCAGGAATATGATGAGGATGCGGCAAACGAATCCCAGGATAGCTAGGCTGCATCTCCGGATACGAATGGTTGATGGCATTCATGAAACGCGTGCGTCTTGATGACGAACTGATTTCACAGGGCATCTGCGCCGATCGCGCGGATGCCCTTCGCACTCTTATGGCCGGCTTGGTCTCGAGTGGCGGTGAGCGCTTGACTTCGCCGGGTCTTAAGGTGATGCCGGGGCTGCCGCTGCACGTGAAGGGGCGCATTCCCTATGTTGGCCGCGGCGGTCTCAAGCTCGAAGGCGCGCTTGATGCGTTTGGCATCAATCCGACGGGCCTTGCCTGTTTGGATGTGGGCTGCTCTACCGGGGGTTTTACCGATTGCCTGCTCAAGCGCGGAGCTGCGACCGTTGTATCGGTGGACGTGGGTCGCGCCCAGTTCGATTGGTCGTTGCGTCGGGACGATCGCGTGACGCTGCATGAGCGCACAAACGTGACGCAGCTGCCTGAGCTTGGCTATGCCGGCGCCATCGACCTGGCTGTGTGTGATGTCTCGTTTACCAGCATCGCGAACATTATCGATGCGGTACTGGCGTGCCTGGCGCCTACGGGTGCATTCTGCACGCTCGTAAAGCCGCAGTTTGAAGCTCCGGCGGCGCTGGTGGGCGAGGGCGGCATTGTGACCGATCCCGCTGTGCGCCGCGATACGCTCGTGGCGGCGGTTGAGCTCTTTGCTGCCAAGGGGCTGTTCCCGGTCGATGTGTGCGTGTCACCCATTCATGGTGCCAAGGGCAACGTTGAGTTTTTCCTGTACGGCACGAGATTTGACCCCGGCGACCGCACGCAAGACGAGCTGCAATCCCAGGTATCGGTTTTGAGCGAGAAAGCTGCAACGCTATGAAGGTCTTTCTGGTTCCCAATTACTACAAGCAAGAGGCGGTCGAGAGCGGCTTGATGCTCGAGCTTTGGCTGACGCGCCAGGGCTATGAGGTGGCATGGGCTGCCGATCAGCGATCCAAGATTCAGAGCACGCCTGATATTGACGGCTCCGATCTGGTCATTACGCTCGGCGGCGACGGTACGTTGCTGCGCGCTGCCCGCATCCTCAACCATCGCGAGATTCCTATCCTCGGTCTTTCCTATGGTCACCTGGGCTTTTTAACTGCTGCGAGTCCCGAGGAGCGCGACATTCTGCAGGTCGTGAGCGACGCCCTGTCCGGCGAGCTGCATGTGAGCCGTCGCGCTACCATCGCCGCGGATATCGTGTCCGTGCGCGAAGACGGTACGAAGGATGTCGTGCGCACCTTCGCCCTCAACGACATGGCGCTTACCCGCGGTCCGCTGTCCGATATGGTCGAGTTCGACATCACGGTGTCGGGCCACCATATCGATCGACTTCGTGGCGACGGCGTGGTCGTGTCCACGGCGACTGGTTCTACGGGGTATGCGCTCAGTGCGGGTGGCCCCATCGTGAGCCCCGACTATACGGGCATGGTCTGCGTGCCCATTGCGCCACACACCATTCAGGCCCGCGCCTTCTTGACTTCGCCGAGTGATGTCGTCGAGATCTTTATGTCTGATGACCGTCCGAGCGTTCCGGCGATCGCTATTGATGGACAGTTTATTACCTGCGATGGCACAGTTGAGAGCGTGGCCGTGCGCCGCGGTCCCGGAGATGTGCTGCTCCTCGATTACGGCCCCGAGAGCTTCTATAACTCGGTGAGCCGCGTGTTCTACGGAGTGCGTCATGATCGATGAGCTGCAGGTTTCTGACATTGCGCTCATTCGCGAGGCGACGTTGGTGCCGAGTGCCGGCTTGACCGTCCTGACCGGTGAGACCGGTGCTGGCAAGACCGCGCTGCTTTCGGCGCTCAAGCTTATTTTGGGCGAGCGCGCCGATTCGTCGACGGTTCGCGAGGGCGAGGCGCTTGCCAGCGTCGAGGCGCGCCTGTTCGACGGCCCGCACGACACGGATGGTTTCACCGTGCAGCGCAGCCTTTCTGCCGAGGGCCGCAGCCGCGTAAAAATTGACGGCCGCATTGCCAGCGTGCGCGAGCTTTCGGAGCGCGTCGGCGTGATGATGGATCTATGTGGCCAACACGAGCATCAGCGCTTGCTCGATCCATCGCATCACGTTGCGATGGTCGATGCCTGGGCGGGGCGCTCTGTGCTCGAGGCGCTGGATGCGTACCGCGCTTGCTTTAAGGCTTCGCGCGCTGCCGCTAAGGAGGTTCGACGTGTCGAAGAGGCCTCGCGTGCGCAGGGGAGCCGCGTCGAGGAGGCGCGCTTTGCGCTCGAGCGCATCGGCGAGGTCGACCCCAAACCGGGCGAGTATGAGGAACTCGAGGAACTGCTGCCGCGCTCCGAACATGCCGAGGTACTGGTTGCCACGGCTAACGATGCCCATGCATCGCTTGCCTCCGAAGGGGGAGCGCTCGACGCCGTGAACAGCGCCGTGGCAGAACTTTCCCGAATGGCTACCGTCGATCGCAAACTGGGCGACATTGCCGATGCACTTTCGGATGCCTGTATCTCCCTTGAGGATTGCGCGAACGAGCTTCGTGCCTATCGCGATGGCATCGCCTTCGACCCGCGCGAGCTCGCTCGCATGCGTGAGCGGTATTCCGACCTCAAGGGTCTGTTGCGTCAGTGGGGTCCCACTATGGACGATGTTTTTGCCATGCGCGATCGCTCGCAAGAGCTGCTGTCCCTGGTTGATGATGGCGATGAACAGATCAAAAAGGCGCGTGAGGCACTCGGGAGCGCCGAGCGCGAGTTGTTTGCCGCTGCCAAGGCACTTAAGCGCGCACGCAATACGGCGGCCCCGCGCTTCTGCCACGAGGTTGGCCGCCAGATGGCGCGCCTGGAGATGGGCGGTGCTGAGCTGGTCTGGGAGTCTCGCGATCTCCCTCGCGCTGAGTGGACACCTGCGGGTCCCTCGAGCTATGAGCTGCTGTATCGCAGCGGCGCCGGCTTGACACCTCGTCCCCTGCGCCGCATTGCGTCGGGCGGCGAGCTCAGCCGCGTCATGCTGGCAAGCAAGGTTGTCCTCGGTAATGCGGACGGTGTCGATACGCTCGTGTTCGACGAGGTCGATGCTGGTGTCGGTGGCTCCACGGCGCGTGCGCTCGCGGGTGTGCTGGCAGATCTTGCCGCTACGCATCAGGTGATTGTCGTAACCCATTTGGCGCAGGTCGCCGTCATGGCCGACAAGCATTATGTTGTCAGCAAGGAACCGGGCGATGTTCCCCAAACGCATTTGGACGAGGTAACCGGCGAAGCGCGTACCGCCGAGATCGCCCGCATGTTGAGCGGCGATCAATCGGAGGCGAGCTTGGCGCATGCCAAGCAGATGCTTGAAGAAGCTCGAGGTTAGGTCGTATCAGCGGTGTTGGTGGGACAAAATAGACTGAAATTTTTGTCCCACTACGCGTTTTACTCCACAACCTTATCCGGCTGGATGAGCTCCTCGTAGTAGCTGATATGCTCGCGAGCGTCTTCAATCTCGGGCAGCAGGAAGTTGTAGATGACTTCGATGATCATCGTGGCACTGATCTTGGAGAACGCAAAGTCGCCCGTCGTCAGCAGCGCTTCGTGGTTGACGGTATTAAAAGTGTAGTCTGCCAGGCGCGCGAGTGGGGATTTGCTGTCACTGCTGATGACGACTACGGTTGCGCCGCAGTTGCGAGCCGCTTTTGCCATGCGATTCAATCGGCGCGATTTGCCGGAGTTTGAGATAAGCACGATGACGTCACCCGGGCGTAACGTGAGCGCAAAGCCGATTGATGTCTCGCTAATGGTGCTCGCCATGCAGCGTAGGCCCAGCTGCGAAAACTTAAACGTCGCATCGAGCGCGACCGCGTTCGTATTGCCCACAGCTGCAAACTCAATAACCCCTGCATGCTTAAGGGCATGCACAACAGCCGCCAGCGTATCGTGGTCGATCCCGTCGATGGTCGCATTAAGCTCGCTCACCTTGGCAGCCAGGATATTCTTGAGGCTCTGCTCCATATTGTCGAGCGAGACCTCGTCAGTCAGGCCCTCGTTACGCTGGCTTTCCAAATCCCTCGCCAACGAAAACTGAAAGCTGCGGAAGCTACCAAAGCCAAGCTTGCGGCAGAAGCGCGAAACGGTCGCCTCGGACGTGGCGGCGGCGCGCGAGAGCTGAGCGGCCGTGAGGCGTGGCGCCTCGGACTGGTGCTCCAATATATAGTCGACAATGCGCTGCTCGGACTCGCTGTATCCCTGATGGGTGCTAATGAGGGAAAGTGCGCTCTTGCTACTATCGGTCATGGATGGCTCCTGGTTGGCATGAAAATCTAATTTGATTCGCAATGCCATAGTATACGGGCATTTTTAATTACAAGATACACCTTGCCGTTTCAAGTGTTGATGGTAAACTTTCACTTACCGTTTACGGTTATGAAAGAACCTTTCACCAGAGAATTGCACCTTGTCTCTTCTCACGCGGACGGTAGGTTGGTATCTTTCAGTTGTGGAAAAACGCGCATCGAAGCGCGTGTAGGGGAGCGCCCGCGGGCGCTGTACTCAAGAAGGAGGGACACATGGCTAAGTTTGACATCATCGCCGCGACCGGTTGCCCGACCGGCATTGCGCACACCTTCATGGCGAAGGAGGCGCTGGAGAAGGCAGCTGCCGAGCGCGGTCTGACCATTAAGGTCGAGACTCATGGCCAGGTCGGTGTCGAGAACGAGCTCACCAAGAGTGAGATCGCTGGTGCCAAGGCCGTCGTCGTCGCAGCAGACAAGGATGTCCAGGCTGAGCGTTTCGCCGGTAAGCCCATGGTTTCCGTTGGTGTTTCCAAGGCCCTGTCCGTTGAGGCCGCCGGTAAGCTGATCGACCGCGCGCTCGCCGCCAAGGGCGACGATACGGTTGCCGCTGCCGCCGATGTCGAGGACGAGGTCGAGGAGAAGGAGTCCATCGGTCACGTCATCTACAAGCACCTCATGAACGGCGTCAGCCACATGCTGGTCTTCGTCGTTGCCGGTGGTGTTCTGACCGCCATTTCGTTCCTGTGGGGCATTACGTCTTTCGATTCGACGGCGTCTGACTACAACAGCTTTGCTGCGATGCTGAAGATCATCGGCGGCATCGCCATGAACCTCATGGTTCCGGTGCTTTCCGCCTACATCGCCGAATCCATTGGCAAGCGCCCGGCGCTCGTCCCCGGTTTTGTTGCCGGTATGATCGCCATCCAGGGCCTGCCTGTTAACGCCGAGACCGGCATGATCGACGCCGGTGGCGCCGGCGTGGGCTTCGGCTTCCTGGGCGGCATCGTCGGCGGCTTCCTCGCTGGCTATGTCATCCTGCTGCTTGAGAAGGTCTTTGCCGGTCTGCCCAAGAACCTGGACGGCCTCAAGGCTATCTTCCTGTACCCGCTGTTCTCGACGGCTATCGTCGGCCTGGTCATGCTCGGCATTTCCGGCCCCATGGCTGCCATCAACACCGCCATGATGGACTTCCTCAAGGGCCTGTCCGCCTCTGGCGCCGTTGTCCTGGGTCTTGCCATCGGTTGCATGTGCGCCTTTGACATGGGTGGCCCGGTCAACAAGGCTGCTTACGTCACCGGTACTGCTATGCTCACCGAGGCACTGGCTGCTGGCGTTGGCACCGATACCTACAACTTCGGCACCAACTTCATGGCTGCCGTCTCTGCCGCCTGCATCGTTCCGCCGCTGATCACCACCTTCGCTGTCGTTGTCGGCAAGAAGTACTTCAGCCAGGAGGATCACGACGCCGGTATCGTCAACCTCATTCTTGGTTGCACCCACATCACCGAGGGCGCCATTCCGTTCATGACCAAGAACATCTGGCCTGTCATGCCCATCATGATGCTCGGTTCCTCTATCGCTTCGATCCTGACCATTATGTTCAACGTTCACGATCCGGCGCCTCACGGTGGCTTCCTGGTCCTGCCCGTTGTCGAGAACGGTCCGCTGTGGGTTCTCGCGATCCTCATCGGCGCTGTGGTCGGTGGCATCCTGTTCGTGGCCTTCAAGAAGTACGACTTCGAGAAGAATCAGAAGGCCGCTCCTGTAGCCAAGCCGGTTGAGGCCCCCAAGGCTGCTGCCGTCGAGGCTCCCAAGGCCGAGGCTGCCGATTTCGTGAAGGTCGAGAATGTCTTTGTCGCCGAGGACTTCGCTTCTCGTGACGAGGCTCTGAGCTTCGTTTCCAACCAGGCTGTCAAGGCCGGTATCGCCAGCGATGCCGACGCCGTGATGAACGCTTTCCTGGCCCGCGAGGCCGAGGGCACCACGGGTATGATGGAGGGCTTCGCCATCCCGCATGCCAAGTCCGACGCCTGTCTCTTATACACATCTCCGAGC
>CABSMZ010000033.1 GCA_902478875.1 uncultured Collinsella sp. | reverse complement strand
ACGCTGATCTTTGGAAGGAGCCGCTATGAGCACCTTTAAGACCGCGCTTCGCATGGCGCTCGCTCACCCGTTCTACCTGCTCATCTACACGGTGTTCATTTCGCTGATGGGCGTATTCATCGCGGCATCGGTGAGCTGGAACTCGTCGCAGCTCACCGAGTACAAGCCCTACGATGCCAACGTGATCGTGGTCGACCGCGACGACAGCGACCTTTCGCGTGCGCTTACCAAGCATCTAGGTTCGCGGTTTGACCTGGTCACGGGCGTCGGCGACGACACGTACGACCTTGCGGACGCGCTCTCCAAGAGCAACAGCGCCAAGGGCAGCGCCGACTGCGTGTTCTTTATCCCGGAGGGGTTTGAGGACGACCTCGTTGCAGCCGCCCGCGTGGGGGAGTCCCTGCCCAAGCTCGATGTGACCTACGGTGCCGGCACCATGGCGGCGGCGCTGTCGTCTGCCGCAGCCTTGCGTTGGATCTCGCTCGCGGGCGCTGCGGCGGCGCTTGAGCCCGCCGCTTCTAACGGCAGCGTCGCCAAGGCCGCCGAGCATGCCGCTGCAAAGCGCGCGGAGGTCCAGATCGAGCAGGTCAAGGTCGACTCGACTGCTGCTGCCACGCTCGAGTCGTACTTCAACTTTGGCGCGTACGCGATTATCTCGTCGGTCATCGTATCGGTGGGATTGGTGTTCTCGGGCATGAACGAGCCCGAGCGCGTGCGCCGCATGGAGGCCGGCCCGGTCTCCGAGCGCCAGCGTTCACTTGCCGTGTTCGCGGCTGCCGCGGTGCTCACCGTCTGCATCTGGCTCGTGTCGAGCATGATGGGCATCGTGGGCTTTGCCAGCGCGGTTGCCGAGGTCGGCGTGGGCCGCGTGTGCCTTGCGCTGGCGGCAACGTTTGCCCTGGCGTGCACGCCGCTGGCCGTTGGCTTTACGCTGTCGAGCTTGGGCGCGCGCGAGGAGCTGCTCAACGGCGTGGGCAACTTACTCGGCATGCTCATGACGTTTTTGGGCGGCGCCTGGATGCCGCTGTCGCTCATGGGTTCGGCCGTGCAGGCCGTGGCGCACTTTGTGCCGACATATTGGGTGAACGACGCGATCGGCAAGGCGCTCGCGTCGGACCTGACGTCTGCCATGTTGGGCGACATCGCCTGCGACCTGGGCGTCACCGTGCTCTTTGCCGCGGCCATCGCCGCCGCAGGCCTGGCCCTCTCACGCACCAAATCCCGCGCCTAGTCACCTAGTCATCGTACTCATTGGGGACAGACTTAAACGACCAAGAGTGGTCATTGGGGACAGACTTAAACGACTAGTCATTGGGGACAGTCTTTGCCGAACCGCCGGCTTGCCGGCCGGGTTGCCAAGGACTGTCCTCAGCTGCCGGCAGAAAGGGAACGTCCCTAACTGCCGGGTGGCGAAAGAGTGTCCCCAACAGCTAGTCATTTAAGAACGTCCCCAATGACTAGTCTGAAATAAAATCCAGGCCTCGCCCAAAAATAGTTCGCCAAGGTTTACTATTACGCTCATAAAGTAGCAATAGGCTAACAATGGGGGATAGCATGGCGACGAAGCAAGCCTACGTCCAGGTCAAGGGGCTCAAGAAGCACTACGGCGACGGTGATGCGCGCCTGACGGTGCTCGACGGCATCGACACGTCCATCAATCGCGGCGAGATCTGCGTCATGCTGGGGCCCTCGGGCTCGGGCAAGTCGACGTTTCTTAACCTGATCGGTGGCCTGGAGGATGCCGACGCCGGCTCCATCATGGTGGACGGCTGCGACCTTACGGTGCTCAAGCCCGCCGACCTGGGTGAGTACCGCCGCCGCGAGCTGGGCTTTGTCTTTCAGTTCTACAACCTGGTGCCCGACCTCACCATCAAGGAAAACATTGAGGTCACGGCGCACCTGTCCAAAAACCCGCTCAATGTCGACGACCTGCTGCGTTCGCTGGGCCTCTACGAGCACCGCAACAAGTTCCCGCGTCAGGTTTCGGGCGGCCAACAGCAGCGCTGCGCCATCGGCCGTGCGCTCGTCAAGAACCCGGGTCTGTTGCTGTGCGACGAGCCCACGGGCGCGCTCGACTACAAGACGTCCAAGGAAATCCTGCAGCTCATGGAGGATGTCAATCACGAGTACGGCTGCACCATCATCATCGTCACGCACAACGCCGCCATCGCCCGCATGGCCAACCGCGTGCTGCGCCTGCGCGACGGACGCATCGTCGAGGATGAGCTCAACGAGTCGCCCGTCGCGGCCGCCGAGCTCGATTGGTAGGCGGCGCCATGACACCTCTCGCAAAACGTCTCCCGCGCGAGCTGCGCCGCAATATCGGCAAGTACCTGGGCATCTTTCTTCTTATGTGCGGAAGCATCGCCCTCACCTCGGGCTTTTTGCTCGCAGCGCATTCCATCGGCTGCCTTATCGACGACATGCGCGATGCGTACACGATTGAGGACGGCCGCGTGACCACCTCCTTCGAGGCTACCGACGATCAACTCAAGGCCGCCGAGGATGCAGCCGGCGACGTCGGCGGCGTCACGCTCTACAAGAATTTCTCCATTGACGCCATTATCAAAAAGGTGTCCGGCGACGACGGCACCAAGCGCACGCTGCGCACCTATGCGCACCGCACCAAGGTCGATATCGCGTCCTACTGTGAGGGCAAGGAACCCAAGGCGGACGACGAGGTGGCCATCGACCGTGTCTTTGCCACCAATAACAACCTGTCCGTGGGCGATAAGGTCGAGCTCGAGGGTCGCACCTACACCATCTGCGGCATCATGACCCAGCCCGATAGCCAGGCGCTGTTCCTCAACAATTCGGACTTTACGGTGAACACCATCACCTATGGCGTGGCCGAGATCAGCGACGCCGGCTTTGCCGCGCTCGAGGACGCTGGCGGCGCACCCGCCTACACCTATTCCTTTACCTTTACCGATCGCGATCTCTCCACTGCAGATCGCATCGATGCGGAGCAGGATATGGTCGAGGCGCTGACCGACGCCGATGCGCGCGTGGACGATCTGGTCGATGCCGATTCCAACCAGGGCATTGGCTATGCGCGCGACGACGTAGACGGCGACTCCATGATGTGGATGACGCTGCTCGACATCATCATCGTGATCATGGCGTTCGTCTTTGTGGTCCTTACCGACGCCACCATCGAGGAGGAGAGCGCCATCATCGGCACGCTGCTCGCCAGCGGCTATCGTCGACGCGAGATCGTCCTGCACTACCTTGCGCTTCCCGCTACCGTGGGCGTGATCGCGGCGCTTTTGGGCACCGCGCTCGGCGTTGTGTTCTTTACCGAGCCCATGCGCAGCCTCTATTACGGTTCGTACAGCCTGCCTCCCTTCCAGGTGTACTGGAGCTGGGGGATCTTTGTGAAGTGCGCTGTGGTTCCCGCCGCTGCGCTCATCCTCATCACGCTGGCGGGTCTGCTTCGCAAGATGGGCAAGACGCCGTTGCAGTTTCTTCGCCACGAGGCGAGCGGCAAGTCTGGCACCAAGCGCGGCCTGCAGCTGCCGGAGCGCATGGGTTTTGTCTCGCGCTTCCGCCTGCGCATCTTCCTGCGCAACTTGGGCAACTTCGCCACGCTCTTCGTAGGTATTGCGTTTGCGTCGCTGCTGCTGCTCTTTGGCCTGGCGATTCTGCCCACGATGACGCACTACGCGGATAACCTCGAGACGAGCCTGGTCGCCGAGTACCAGTACACGCTCAAGGCCCCGCTGGAGCTTGAGGGCACCGCCGAGGAACGTGAGCAGTGGTCGGCACTCGAGCGCTTGCAGTCGGTGGACGGCGCGCTGCTTTCCGCCGCCCGGGATGCCGATGACGAGCTTGACGACGCGGCCGATGCGGCGCAGACGGCAGCCGATGCCGCGACCGCATCTCCGTCTGCCGAGAGCTTGGCCGCGGCGCAGGACGCGCTCGCCAAGGTCCAAGACAAGAAGGATGCGCTTTATGCGCGCCTTGATGATCTTGCCGATGCCCTCGGCTGTGACCGCGACGAGACTATCGACCTGATTGACAAGGCCTCTAAGATCGACACTGACAACGACGACATCCACCCGGTCAACACGACCGACAACGGCGCGGGCACAATCGCGCAGGCCGAGAAATACGCCGTCTACCAGCTGCAATACGACCGCGGCGGCGGAAATGGCGAGGAGACGATTTCCATCTACGGCATCTCGCCCGATTCGCGCTACTGGAAAGGGCTGGACGTCGGCAACGGACGCGTCGTCTTTGGCGGTGGCTTGCTCGACAAGTTTGGCTGGAGCGAGGGTCAGAAGGTTAAGCTTCGCGACAAGTACGAGGGCAAGAATTATTCCTTTGAGTACGTGGGCAAGGACTGCGTTTGGGGCTCTAAGTCGGATATGAATGTCTATATGAGCATCGACGACTTTAACGAGCTGTTCGGCAACGACGCCGCCTACTTTAACGGCTATGTGAGCGACGAGAAGCTCAACCTCGATGCTCGTTACTTTGCCGGCGACACCACGCCCGACGACATGCGCGCCGTGGGCGACCAGTTCATCGGCATGATGAGCAAAATGATCGGCATGATGGTTGGGCTTGCGGTGTTCATCTTCTTGCTGTTTATGTACCTGCTGACCAAGGCTGTGATCGACCACAGCGCCCGTTCGATCAGCTACATGAAAGTCTTTGGCTATCGCGATAGCGAGATTTCGCATCTGTACATCCGCTCGATCACGTTGTGCGTGGCAGCGTCACTCGTGCTGAGCCTGCCGGTCATTATTGGCTCGCTCACGGCCATCTTCCGCTCGATGTTGCTCGCCTACAACGGCAATATCGAGATCTACGTGCCCGCTTGGTCCATGGCGGCGTGCGCAGGAATCGGCTTTGCGACCTACCTGGTCGTGGCACTGCTGCACACGCGCTCCATCAAGCGCGTCAGCTTGGCCGAAGCCCTCAAAGTGCAGGAGTAGCCATCGGGGACAGTCCTTGCCATTCGTCGGCTCGCCGGCCGGCAGGAAAGGAACGTCCCCAACTGCCGGGCGGCGAAAGAGTGTCCCTTGCGACTGGTCATTTAAGAACGTTCCCAACGACTAGGTTCCGTACTTGACTTTAACTCTGCTTTAACTGGTACCATCCTCTATGTCTGTAACGCCATATAGACCGAGGGGATATATCTATGACCGCAACTGCACCCGCAGCACCCGCTAAGGTGTACTTCACCAACCTGCGCACGCATGCTCGCGAGAGCCAGCTCGACAAGCTCAAGCGCCTCATACGTCACGCCGGTATCGAGCAGATCGACTTTGAGAACAAGTTCGTCGCCATCAAGATTCACTTTGGCGAGCTGGGCAACCTGAGCTTTTTGCGCCCCAACTACGCCCGCGCCGTCGCGGATGTCGTGAAGGAACTGGGTGGCAAGCCCTTCCTCACCGACTGCAATACGCTCTATGTGGGTAGCCGCAAAAACGCGCTCGAGCACATCGATACCGCCTACCAGAACGGCTTTACCCCGTATGCCACGGGCTGCCAGATCATCATTGCCGACGGCCTCAAGGGCACCGACGAGGCGCTCGTCCCGGTCGAGGGCGGCGAGTACGTGCACGAGGCCAAGATCGGTCAGGCGCTCATGGATGCCGATATCGTGATCAGCCTCACCCACTTTAAGGGCCATGAGCAGGCCGGTTTTGGCGGCGCCATGAAGAACCTGGGCATGGGAGGCGGCAGCCGTGCCGGCAAGATGGAGCAGCATGCCGCCGGCAAGCCGAACGTCTCGACCGAGCACTGCGTTGGCTGCCGTGCCTGCGAAAAGATCTGCGCGCACAACGCTGTCTCGTTCGACGATACCCGCGAGCGCGAGCTTGCCAGCGGCAACACTCGCACGGTGCACGTGGCTGCCATCGACCACGATCGCTGCGTGGGCTGCGGACGCTGCATTGCGGCATGCAACCAGGACTGCATCAAGCCCGGCTATGAGGCCGCGGCCGACGTGCTCAACTGCAAGATCGCCGAGTACACCAAGGCCGTTGTCCAGGATCGTCCCAGCTTCCACATTTCGCTGGCTATGGATATCAGCCCCAACTGCGATTGCCATCCCGAAAACGACACACCTATCGTCAACGATATCGGCATGTTCGCGAGCTTCGACCCGGTCGCCATCGACCAGGCCTGCGCCGATGCCGTCATGGCATCCGAGCCGCTGCCCAACACCGAACTCACCGATAGCGAGGCCAAGATGGAGCACAACCACGAGCATCTGGAGGGCGAGCAGGCCAAGGACCCCTTCTGCATCACGCATCCCGACACCGACTGGCGCGTGTGCATCGCGCACGCCGAGAAGATCGGCCTGGGCACGAGCGAGTACGAGCTCATCGAGGTCAAGTAGCGTCGTCCTATTGGACAAACCAAGCGCCTTTGTGGTGTTAGTTGAGTAAAAGCCGTCCACGAGCACAACGCTCGCGGGCGGCTTTTTGGAAGTGCGGCGAAAAATCGAATCCCGCCGACCACAAATCGTTTTTTGGTAACAAAACCCCTGATAAATCGTTGGTAAAACTGCGGTCTGGTCGGGCTTCCCGCGATTTTCCCCGCACTTCCGAAAACAGGGGGTCAGATAGACCAGTAAACCGTACTATTTGCCTAAAAATACTCGTCGAGGAAGTTGTCGACCGTGTTCCAGTAGAGTTCGGGGTCGACCTGCGCGCTCTTGGCGTGGGTGGCGCCATGGATAGTGAGCTTTTGCTTGACCTTGCTGGCGCATGCGTCGTAGTTTTGGTCGAGCATGCTGTACGGCACAAAGGTGTCTTGGTCACCGTGGATAAACAGCATGGGAACCGTCGCGCGCTTGAGCTGTTCCACGCTGCTCGCCTTATGAAAGTCGTAGCCCGCGCGCACGTTGCATACCAGGTTTGCTACATCGAGCAAGGGAAAGCTGGGCAGGCCGAACACGTCCTTGAGCTGCAGAGAAAACTCGTCCCAAACACTCGTATAACCGCAGTCCTCGATAATGCATTTCACGTTTGCGGGCAGAGATTCCCCCGCGACGTTCATAGCGGTTGCCGCACCCATCGACTCACCAAAGACCAGGATGCGCGCCTCGGGGTCGGCTGCAACGATCCGTCCAATCCATGCAACGACATCGAGCCGCTCGGGCCAGCCCATGCCGATATAGTCGCCGCCGGAGCGCTCGTGGGCGCGGGCGGCAGGCGCGAGCACGTTCATGCCGCGGTCGTGGAAGCGCTTGGCGTATCGGGCCATGCCGATGGGCTCATTGGTGTATCCATGCAGGCAGACGGCGTAATCGTGGGTGTTCTCCGAGGCGGCAAAATACCAAGCGGTGAGCTCGGTTCCGTCATCTGCGGTAAGGCTGCTGCTCTCGCGGTTCTCTTTAAACCATGCCCGCGCCTCGGTTCCCTCGGCATCCGGCTGCTCACCTTCTTTGTCGTTCTTGCTATCCTGCATCATCTTCATGGTGTACGGCGCTTGGGGGTTCAGGGCAAAGTCAAACAAAAAGTTGCCGGCAAACCCCAACAGCGCGACAACGACTACCAACGTAACAATGCCGGCTATCTTGAGCTTTCGATGGGAACGTGCGTTTTGAGCCATGCGGTATTCTCCTATAAGATGTTAATACATCAACATTTAATGCAAGCGCATTATGGACGTTCGCCGTTGATGCGTCAACAGGCAAAGAATGGGTAAACAAAGGGTCGCGTATGGTGCAAATTTCGCACGTACCCAGACGCTTTGATATAGTGTTGAGAACTCTTTACGTTGGAGGATGTAACCGGCATGTCCGATTCGAGCGACAGTTCTAAGCCGCGACGCAAGACCGCGGCCGTTCCACACTACACGGTGGGTGAGGAGATCATGAACTCCGTCACCCATGGTGTCGGCTGCCTGCTGGGTATCGCGGGCCTGGTGCTCCTGATCGTATTCGCCGCCCTGCGCGGCGGAGGCCCGGCCCACATGGCCGCGGCGATTGTCTATGGCGTCAGCATTATCCTCGAATACCTAGCCTCCACGCTCTACCACGCGATTCAGCCCGCGCGCGCCAAGCGCGTGTTTCGCATCATCGATCACAGCTGCATCTACCTGCTCATAGCCGGCAGCTATACGCCGTTTTGCCTCATCACGCTCGCAAACGACGGCGGCGCTGTGCTGTTCTTTGCCGTATGGGCCATCGCCATCATCGGCATCGCCCTCGAGTGCTTCCTGCGCGAGCGCCAGCCGCATTGGGTAAGCGGCCTGGTCTATCTGCTGATGGGCTGGCTCGTTGTCTTTAAGCTGCCTGAACTTGTGGCGCTGCTCAACCCCGTGGCACTTGCCCTGCTCGCCGTCGGCGGCGTGTGCTACACCGCGGGCGTGCCGTTCTATATCGCCAAAAACGTGCGCTATCTTCACAGCGTGTTTCACCTGTGGGTACTCGCCGGCAGCATCTTCCAGTTCATGGCGGTGATTCTCTTCGTAATCTAGCGATCGCGCCTGTGCCCGCGGGCCCATCCAAGCGGCCGCCGGGCGCAACTGCCCTATCCGCCATCAACGTTTTAATCCGACGTCCCGAATCTTGGAGGTTCGAGAAACTCCCGATGGACATAACCATCTCCCTTATCACCACCCTCGTTTTGACCCTCATCAACGGCTACTTCTCTATGTCCGAGATGGCGCTCACCACGGCCAAGCGCGCCGTGCTGGAGCACGAGGCCGAGGAAGGCGACAAGCGCGCCGAGCGTGCCATTAAGCTGGCTGCCGACTCCGACCAGCTGCTCGCCACCATCCAGGTCGCCATCACGCTCGTGGGCTTCGCCTCGTCCGCCGTCGCCTCGACGAGGCTGTCCGACCCGCTCGCCACGTGGCTCATGAGCTTTGGCATCGCGCCGCTCTCCGCCATCGCACGCGGCCTGGCGCCGGTCATCATCACCGTCGCGGTCGCCTTCGTGTCCATCGTGATCGGCGAGCTCGTCCCCAAGCGCATCGGCCTGGCCAACGCCGAAGGCGTGTCCAAGCAGGTTGTGGGGCCGTTGTCGTTTTTCCAAAAGATCGCCCGTCCGCTCGTGTGGCTAACTGGTGCTTGCTCCGATGGCCTGGCCCGTATCCTGCGCATCAAGAGTGCCGACGACCGCCAGAACGTCTCGGAAGAAGAGATCAAGTACATGGTCTCGGAGCAGGACGACCTGCTCGACGAGGAAAAGCGCATGATCCACGAGATCTTCGACCTGGGCGACACCGTTGCCCGCGAGGTCATGGTGCCGCGCGTGGACACCACCATGTGCGAGGACGACGAGACGGTCGCCGACGTGCTGTCCACCATGCGCCAGACCGGCTTCAGCCGCATCCCCGTCTATCACGAGGATCCCGACAACGTCGCCGGCATTGCGCACATCAAGGACCTGATCCAACCCGCGCTCGACGGCAAGGGTGACCAGCCCATCGCCGGTTTTTTGCGCGACGCCACCTTTGTGCCCGACACCAAGGATATCCTGCCGCTGCTGTCCGAGATGCAGACCTCGCACGACCAGATCGTGGTGGTTGTGGACGAGTACGGCGGCACGGCCGGCATCATCACCATCGAGGACATCGTCGAGGAGATCGTCGGCGAGATCGAGGACGAGTTCGACCCCGACAACAAGTATCTCACGCGCCTTTCGCGCCGCGAGTGGCTCGTTGATGGGCGTTTTTCGTGCGATGACGCGATTGAGCTTGGTTGGCCGCTTGAGGAAAGCGATGATTATGAGACCATCGCCGGCTGGATTTTGGAGCTTTGCGACTCGGTGCCCGACATCGGAGAGGTGTTTGAGGTTGCGGGGTACAAGTTTAAAGTGCAGTCGATGCGTGGCCAGCGCATCTCGCTCATTCGCGTGATTGCTCCGGCCGAAACCGATAAAAAGGATTCCGAGTCTTCGGTAGACGAGCCGACGACGTCGGGTGCGGGTTCCGCGAATCCGCACGACGGCGACGAGTAGGACAAGGAAGAGTAGGGGAGAGTTATGGCAGGCCTGTTCAACATCCTTAAGGTCACCGTCAGCGAGGACAAGATCTGCGCGCACGTGCTGGTGAACCCCGGCATGCCGCTCATGACCTCGGAGGATATCGAGGCTACGGCGCGCGTGTATTACCTGGTGCCGGCGATTGCCAAGCACCTGTGCCTGGGTGATTCCGGTCGCGAGTTCCAGGACTGCATGGGCCAGACCGAGCTTTGCCATCTGCTTGAGCATGTGACGGTCGAGCTCATGAACGAGACCGGTCTTGCCGGTAGCATCTCGTGCGGCCGCACGCGCGTAAGCGAGCACGACGAGCGCGTTTTTGAGGTTGAGCTTTCGTGCCCCGACGACGCGCTGGCCATCGGTGCGCTGTCTTCGGCCACCTTTATGATGGACTGGGCGTACCTGCACGCCGACCAGCCTGCCCCCGACGTGGAAGGCACGGTCGCGGGCCTGCGCAACCTGGTGCTGGGCATGCGCGCCGAGGCCGAGGGCAAGGATCCTCACGAGGCCGTCGCCGCTGCGAACGGCGAAGATGCTGCCGAGGACGAGGGCTCTGACGAGGGCGATGTGCCGGTTGACGCCGAGCCCGTTGCCGATGCGACCGCCGAGCCCGTTCCCACCGAGCCCCAGGGCGTCCCCAACTTTGACGACGAGCCCCAGGTGGCGATTGATACCGAGGGCGCGGTTGCCGAGAACCACGAGGCCTCCGCTGCCGTCTTTGGCGGTGCGGCGACGGTTCCGGCAGGACCTGCGCATGAGGGCGGTCTGCCGCTCGTGGACGGCGCCGGCGAGGACCCGGGTGCCACGGTGACCATGCCGGCTATGCCTCAGGAGTAGGCCTACGCGTTTATCACCATCACGTACCTGCGCCTTTGCCGTACGCAGATGAGCGGAGCGGCAAGTGATGCGCTGCGGGTATAATGGACAGCATTCAAACGGTGGGCACCGACGTGCCCGCAGGAGAGGAATGATCATGGGTAAGACTTTCAGCTTTGTCTCCGGCGCACTTTTTGGTGCCGCTGCCGGCGCTATTGTCGGCGTTGCTCTGGCCCCGCGCTCGGGCGCCGAGACCCGCGCCATGGCTGCCGATATCGCCAACGACGCCTGGGACAATATGCGCGACACCTACGAGCACAGCGCCGAGGAGGCCCGTGCTGCGGTGAATGACTTTGGCCCGATGGTCGACGCCAAGACCGATGACCTGCGCGCCAAGGTCGATCTGGCCCGCGAGCGCATGGACCAGCTGCGCGAGCAGCTCAACGATGCCATCTCGGGTGGCAACGTGACGCCCGCCGCCGACGTCGTGGTCGAGAACGCCGTCGAGGCTGATACCGAGGCTGCGGAGCCCTCGACCGAGGCATAATGCGCGCCGGGGATTTTGTCGGCGCCAAGATCTATCGCAAGCCTACCGAGGACAAGCGCATCAAAAAGGACGGCACGCCGCGCAGCCCTAAAAAGCTCGGAAAGATTCACTTTCCGGTCTTTACCCCGGGCGGTACGCGCGTGGTCGGCTTTATGGTCCGCCAGTCTGATATCGCGGGCATGATCGAGCGCCCCGACCGATTCGTAGCGCTCGACGCCATTGGTGTCTACGAGGGCGCCATTGCGGTCGATGACGTCAAGGACACGTACGATGCCGCCGCTGCCAAGCGCCTCGACATCAACCTGGACGATTGCATCATCTGGGTCGGTATGGACGTGCGCACGGAATCAGGCGACGTCGTGGGCTATTGCTCGGACGTTGAGTTCAAGCCACGCTCGGGCATCGTGCAGGCATTCTATGTGACCGCCGGTGCTGCTTCGAGTGTTTTGGTTGGTGACACGCAGGTGCCGCCGACGATGCTGCGCGGCTATGCGGACGGCGCGATGATTGTTTCGGACGAGGTCAAGTCGCTCGGGTATTCGGGCGGTGCGGCTGCCAAGGCCGCCGAGGCCAGCGTCGTGGTGGGCGACAAGGTCAAAAAGGGTGCCAAGGTGCTCGACGACAAGGGATCGGTTGCCGTGGACAAGGGCAGTCGCGCACTGGGCAAGCAGCTCGGCAAGACGCGCGGCATGTTCAAGGCCTTTAAGGACGAATACCAAAAGGCGAGCGGAGGCTCGTCAAAAGCTACAAAATAGCGACGTACCAAATGATGGGAGGCAAGCCGGAGACCTGTTGCTCCGGCTTGCTGTGTTTATGGGGGAGGGCACATGCGCCAAAACGGATCCAACTTAAACGGGCGTTCGGGTGCGCGTCCGACGGCGCGCCGCGACCTGGGGCAGCTGCCCAGCGGTCAGCGCAAGCGTCACCGTAAGCCCGGCGCGATGTATCTCAACCATAGCCGCGGCTTTAGCGACCGCAGTGCGCGCATCGGCAACAGCCGTACGCCCCGTCGTTCGTCTCGCCTGCCCTACGCGCTCATCGCCGTGGGTTGCGCGCTCGTGCTGTTTATCGCTGCCGTCGTGGGCTACGTCAACCGCAGTGTGGACGTGGAGCTCAACGGCCAGAAGACCGCGGTGCGTGTGGGCTCTACGCTGCAGAATCTCATCGACGACCAGGAGTTGACTGACACCTACGACGCAGGCGACCTGCTGGCCGTCGATGACAGCGTGCTCAAGCGCCATGGGGGCGAAAAGCTGTCGGTGAAGGTCGACGGCAAGCGCGTGAAGCAGGGCAAATGGGATAGCCGCGAACTCGAGGGCGGCGAGAAGGTGACGGTCAAGGATGGCCGTAACACTTACGAGAAGCACGAGGTTCAGGCTACGGTTATCGAGCCCAAGCTCAAGGTCGAGGGCACGGGCGCTATCGAGTATGTGCAGACATGGGGTGTCCAGGGCCGATCCGAGGTGTGGGTTGGTGAGCAGTCAGGCAAGACGCAAGACCGCGGCGAGGTTGTGCCCGCCACCGATTGCGTTGTTGCGTGCGCCAGCGTGGCGCCCAAGGGCAACAAAAAGTACGTGGCACTGACGTTTGACGAGGGTCCGAGCGGCGCCACCAAACAGATCTTGCAGGTGCTCAAGGAAAAGGGCGTCACCGCGACGTTCTTCCTTTCGGGCGATGCGGCCGAGGCCTCGCCTGCCACGGCCAAGGCGATTGTCGACGCCGGGTGCGAGATCGGATCCAACAGCTACAGCGACGATTCGCTCAAGGGTCAGGACCGTGAGGCGGTACGCGAACAGATCACGAAAGGCACCGATGCGATTAAGTCGGCGACCGGCGTGAAGACGATGCTGCTGCGTGCTCCCTACGCTGCCTTTGACGAACAAAACTGGATTGATGCGATGGACCTGGTCTCCGCCGTGGTCTCGTGGAATATTGACTCGGGCGACTGGCTGCTCAACGGTGCCGACGAGCAGGTCTCGACGGTGCTCGATTCGGTGACGCCGGGCAATATCGTGCTGCTCGCCGATAGAGACGAATGCGCCGAGCAGACGCTCGAGGCGCTGCCGCAGATTATCGACGGCCTCATTGCCGACGGCTACAAGATCGTGACGCTCAGCGACCTGGTCAAGACGGACACGTCGCTGAGCAAAAAGCTCACCTCGCTGACGAAGGTCACCATGCCCAAGGACGCCGTGCTCCCCCAACTTGCCGAGGACAATGACACCACAGAGTAGTTATTGGGTAGTCATTTAAGAACGTCCCCAATGGCTATGTCACGGATACGTCAGCGTTTGGTATGCCTGCAATGTGCAGCG
>CABSMZ010000032.1 GCA_902478875.1 uncultured Collinsella sp. | reverse complement strand
ACCTTAACGATCGAGCGATTGAGCGAAAGCTCGCGCAGGGCACGCGTCATGGTGTCGCGATCGAGCTGCAACTGCTCGCCCACCTCGGGCAATATCGGCGCATCGAGGCCGGCTTCGTCCAGCAAGGCAACGATACGTTCGCAGGCCTCGCGCACCACACGCGCCGCGGCGGCAGCGGAGTGCGGGTCGAATACCTCGGCACCCTCGGCGGCACACACGCCACGCGAGCAGCCCTCGGAAATCAGGGCCGCGGCAACGCCATCATCAGCGGTAGGCCACGCAGCATGGGCAACGGCGCCGGGCGTAAAGCCCGTCTCCTTGGGAGACGCCGCGTGCATGGCTGACAGGGTCGCCGCCAGTGCATCCATCGCAGCGTCGAGCACCACGGCGTCCGCCAAGTAGTCCGCATCACCCACAGCAAGCTTGCGAACAGAGCCCTGCGACACCAACCCGCGCAGTGCGGCATCGACCGCGCCGACACCAAGATCCAAAGCGTCGGCAACATCAACCGCCGTAACTGGCAGCATCTGCAGCGCCAGCCAAGCGCCCACACCGCCCGCGGTATCGCCGGACTCAAGCGCCGCAAACAATGCGCGCTCGCCGGCAGAAAGCTCGCGCGAGCGACGGCAGCGCGAAAGCAGCACGCGCCCGCCGCCAATAAGCATAACGGGCGAATACGACAGCACCACGGCATGGTCTCCGGCACGCAGCGGCAGCGGATCATCCAGGCGCACCTGCACGGTACGGGTCTCGCCCACCGCCATGGGGGCCTCGCCCTCCAATAGCATGATGCGGCCGACGACCTCGGCCGTACCGGCCATCACATGCACACGCGCGCCCGACTCGAGCACGCGCGGCTTGGCGCCCTCGCGGCCGAGGTAGGTGAACGTCATCATAAAGCGCAACGTCTGGCCAAAGCGGTCCGCAACGCCCAGCATCTCGCCACGGTCAAGCGCCGCGGCACCGTCACCAACAAGGTTGAGCGCCACACGCTGACCAGGCAGCGCGCGCGGCGTATCGCCATGCACCTGAATCCCGCGCACGCGACAGACCGTACGCGACGGCAAGGCCATCAGCTCGTCGCCCACCGCAACCGGCGCATCGTGCAGCGTTCCCGTTACGACAGTGCCGACGCCCTTAATCGTAAAGCAGCGGTCAATCGGCAGGCGCGGCGCGGCATCGGTGCGCTCGGCACGGTCGCGGCAGGCATCCCAGCAGGCACTTACCCGCTCGTCGAGCACCGCAAGCAGCCCGTCGATCCCCTCGCCCGTCTTAGACGACACGGGCACAATCGGCGCGCCCGCAAACACGGTACCCGACAAAAAGTCATCGACATCGAGCTCGGCAAGCTCGGTCATCTCGGCATCGGCCAGGTCACACATCGTCAGCGCCACCACCATATGCGTGACGCCCAGCAGCTCCAGCACGTGCACGTGCTCGCGCGTCTGCGGCATTACACCCTCAACGGCAGAGACCACCAGCACGGCAACATCGATGCCTGTTGCACCCTGCACCATGGCGCGCAGGTAATGCGCGTGGCCCGGCACGTCGACCAGGCCGACGATCTTGCCACTCGGCAGTGCCAGCTCGCCAAAGCCCAGCTCCACGGTCATACCGCGACGGCGCTCAACCTCCAGACGGTCGGGATTCTTGCCGGTCAGCGCCTCGATCAATGCCGACTTGCCGTGGTCAACGTGGCCCGCCGTGCCAACGATAACGGGACACTCCACCTGCGCCTGAACCTCACTCATCGAGCAATCGCCTTCTCAACGCACGCGACGAGCGTCGATGCCGCCGTCTCGATATCGCGGTCACCCACGAGTGTGCGCACGTCAAACAGGACGCGATCGTGCGAGGCGCGCGTGACGACCGGCGTGTCGAAATCTTGGACGAGCGAGCGCTTGAGTGCGTCAACGGAAAGACGCTCATCGACGAGGCGCACGGCAACGCACATGGTGGGCAGCTCCACGGTAGGCAGCGAGCCGCCACCAGGGGTCGACGATTCCTCGACGATCTCCACCTGAACGGCACACGGGCAGCCAGCCTTATCGAGCCCGGCGACCATACGATCGCGCAGCTTGCGGGCACGTCGCTCCAAATGGGCCTGCGGCAGCGTAAGCATGCTGAGCACCGGAATATCGCGATGGGCAACATCGGCGCCGTCCATGTAGATACGCAGCGTGGCCTCGAGCGCCGTCAGCGCGAGCTTGCCCGGGCGCAGGGCGCGCATAAGCGGATGTGACCCACAGGCCTGGACCAGATTGCGACGGCCCATGATAATGCCCGCTTGTGCGGCACCGAGCAGTTTATCGCCCGAGCACGACACCAGATCGAGCCCTGCCAAAACCGAAGCCGGCGTGGTTTCTTCGCCGCCGCGCACCAAGATGTCGTCGGGCAACAGCGCGCCCGACCCCTGGTCCTCGTAGAACAGCAGGCCATGCTTGTGGGCCAGAGCGGCAAGCTCCCGAGAGCCCACCTCCTCGTGAAAGCCCTCGATGCGATAGTTGGAAGGATGGACCTTGAGGATCATCGCCGTATCGGGCGTGATGGCGCGCTCATAGTCGTCCAAATGCGTGCGGTTGGTGGCGCCGACCTCGACGAGTTTGGCGCCCGAAGCCGCCATGACATCGGGGATGCGGAAGCTGCCGCCGATCTCGACAAGCTCGCCGCGGCTGACGATAACCTCCTTGCCTGCGGCATGGGTCGCCAGCACCAGCAGTACCGCGGCGGCGTTGTTGTTGACCACGAGCGCGTCCTCGGCACCGGTGAGCGAGCGGATCAGCTGCGCGGCGTGCTCCTTGCGCGACCCGCGCGAACAAGTGTCCACACTGTACTCGAGCGTGCTGTACCCGCGCGCAACCTCGGCCACGGCCTTGGCGACCGACTCCGCGAGCGGGGCGCGGCCCAAGTTGGTATGGATGACCACACCCGTGGCATTAACTGCTGGGCGCAGGCTCGGCAGCGCAGAGCGATGCGCACGCCACTCGATGGCCGAGGCTAGGTCGCGCTTGGAACGCGGGGCGGCACCGGCACGAATCGCAGCGCGCTCCTCGTCGAGCTCGGCCGTCACGGCAGCATGGACCACCGCGTCGCAGGTCTCCCCCGCCGCCTTCACCACCGGCCACTCGGCAAGCAGCTCGTTGACGGAAGGAATAGCGCGAAGGCGGGCGCGTACCTCATCGGACATGTTCTGGCTATCGCTCATGTGCGGCCTTTCAAAACCAAAGGTGAATCAATCATTCGAACGTCAAACTATCAGCCAATTCGATCGGCTGAGTCAATCAATCGCTATTATCCCCGCGCGCCGCGATCTTTTCCACGCGAACGGCGTTTTCCTGAGTGAGCGCGGCGCCCGTCAACGGATCCCAACGCAACGGTGTATGGTCGAGCGGGCCGACGCCCAAGGCTTGAGCGCCGCCGGCATCGGCGCCAAACGAACGTCCGCCGGGAGCGGCCGAGGTGAAGATGCACGCCGGATGCAGATAGGGCGTCGTCTCCACGCGCACGCGGTCGCGGCCCATATCGCTCACGAGCTCGACGATCTCGCCGTCGGCGATGCCCATGTGCGCAGCAGCATCGGCATTCATCTGCACGGCATCCAGGTCCGATCCAGCCTCGGCGGCACCTTGAGCCGCAAGCCTGCGCGAGGTGTGCGACTCAAAGGGACGGTTGCCACTAATGAGGCGAAACATCCCCGGGCCGGGCTCCACCATGGGCGCAATCCAGTTGGGCACACGACCCATGCCGACTCGTTCCCATACGTCGCTTGCCAGCGCAATTTTGCCGCCGGCAAGCGGAATCACCGGCTCACCCGTGCGCGACGGCAGCGCCACGCCCGTATCGGCCCAGCCGCGCTCCTTGAGCTCGTCCAGATCGATCCCAAAAGGCGCCACCTGGGCAGCCGTCAGATCGTCAGACGTAAACTGGAAATACTCGCCCACGCCACACGCCTGCGCCAGACCGGCAAAAATCTCCCGACCGGGACGTGTGCCGTCATGCTGCACGGGCAGCACGGCGTTGCGGTAGAACACACGCGAATCGTTGACGCCCACGACTGTGCCCACACCGCGGTCGGCCTCCAGATACGTCACGTCGGGCAGCACGAAGTCAGAAGCACGCGCCGTCTCGGACCAACGAATATCAATCGTCACAAGCAAGTCGAGCTGCTGCAAAATACCCAACCAAGCCTGTGCATTGCCATAGCCCGCACCGGGGTTACTGGCATAGACGATGAGCCCACGCAAATCGCCGGCAAGAATCGACTGACCGATGGTCGTGCACAGGCCGCGCATCGGATCGACCAGTGGATAGCGTTCGGACCCCAACTTGGGCTCACGCGGCATCGACGGCGTCGCGAAACGCGTAGGGTCCAAATCGCCCAACACAAGCGGCGTGGGCGGGTTGAGGGCACCGCCCTCATGCCCGATGCAGCCCAGCAGCACATCGACCAAGCAGATAGCGCGCGCGGTCTGGGTGCTATTGGCATACGCGATGCCGATGCCACCATGAAAGCCTGCATCCACCACAGCGGCAGGCGCGGCGGCAGCTAGCTCGCGCGCCGTGGCGACAATCTCTGCGGCCGGCACGTCGCACATCGACTCGGCCCACTCGGGCGTCCAAGCACTGGCCGCCTGCGCCAGCTCGTCAAAGCCTGTGGCGTAGCGGTCCACGAACTCGTGATCGTACAGGTCCTCGGATACCAGCACATGTGCGATACCCAGCAGCAACGCCAGATCGCATCCAGGACGTACGCGCAGCCAGCGGTCGGCAAGCGCGGCCGAGCCGCTGCGCCGGGGGTCAACCACGATGATCTTCGCCCCGCGCCGGCGCGCATCGTTGAGCGCGTCAACGGCCCCCATCGTCGACGAATCGACAATGGAACGCCCCAGGTACATGATGCAGTCGGTATGCGCAAGGTCGGAGGCGGGGCTATAGCCCAGGCTGTGCTCCCAACCGGTAAGTCTGCTTACCTCGCAGGCGCCATCGGCACCGTACACGTTGGGCGAGCCCAGCGCATGCATAAAGCGATAGGCCCAGTAGCGGTCGAACGAGGGCACACCAAGTGTCATGCCCAGCGCACGGGGCCCGCGCTCGTCAACAATTCCCAAAAGACGCTCGGCAATCTGAGCAAACGCCTCGTCCCAGGTAATCGCATCAAACCCCGAGCCATCCCGGCGGCGTCGCATGGGGTGCAAAATCCGGTCGCGCTCGTCAAACGGCATTGCCAGGCGATGGCGCCCGCGGGCGCACAGGGCACGCGCCGCGCACGGATGTCCCGGCACCGGCAACTCGGCCACCACGCGACCGTCCTCAACGCGTGCCGCAAAGGCGCAATCGGCATAGCATCCCCCGCATGTGGTCACCACGGCGCGACCGTCACGCTTCACAGCAGATGCCATCTCGATTACCCCTTTCACAAGCCAAACACAACAGGCCAACAGCCCGGGAACGAGCCCCAGGCCAAAAAAGCCTCCCGCACGGCAACGCCCCGCGGGAGGCCCAACGTCAAACAGACGGTATCTTACGCCTCGGACTTCTTGGCGTAGACAAACCAGTAGCCGAGCGCGATCAGAACCGCGCCGCCCACGATGTTGCCCAGCGTGGCGGCGGACAAGTTAAACGCAATGCCCGCAGCGTTGAGCGCATCGGCGCCGGCGACGTCGGCACCATAGCCGCACGCGTGCATCACGGCACCCATAGGCAAAAAGTACATGTTGGCGACGCAGTGCTCAAAACCGCAGGCCACAAAGGCGGCGATGGGCAGCAGAATGCCCACAACCTTATCGACCACGGTCTTACCGGCGGTACCGATCCACACGGCCAGGCACACAAAGATGTTGCACAGGATGCCGCGGAAGAAGATCGTCACCCAGTCGATCGTCACCTTGCCGGCGGCGACGCTCACCATGGAGTTGGCGACCGCCTCGCCGTTGAGCTTATAGATGCCGGCCATGTACACCAAAAAGACGATGAACAGGGCACCGACAAAATTGCCGACCCACACGACGACCCAGGCCTTAAGCATCTGAACCAGGGTGATCTTTTTGCTCTTGAGTGCGCAGACCATAAGCGAATTGCCGGTAAACAGCTCGGCGCCGCACACCAGCACCAGCACCAGGCCCAGGCAAAAGCACAGGCCGCCCACGACGCGCTGGGCGCCCCAGCCCAGCGTGCTATCGCTCAAGAACACGGTAAAGAACAGGCCACCGAAGGCAATAAACGCACCGGCGAACATTGCCAACAGAAAGGCCTTTGCGACCGGCAGGTTGGCCTTGGTCACGCCGGCGGCCTCGGTCTTGGCCTCGATCGCGGCGGGCGCCAGGCAATCGGGAGCGGGGTACTCCACCTTGGAATCTGCCATGTCAATCACTTCTTTCCTAATCAGCAGGAACAAGCGCTCCTATTGCTCTTGCCCCAAGCGGACAAAGTGGGAAAAGTCGTTGGCGGCCACGGCGTCGTACACGGCGTCGACGGCGTCAAAGACCTCCGGGGACATAGGGTTGTAAAACTCCGTATCGCCCGGCTGAATCCCTATGAAGACGATATCATCACACGATTGCTCAATCTCTTCGATCAGAATCGACAAGGGAAGCGAATGAGTGGTGAACATCGACTTGCGGGCCACGTCACGTTTGTCGAGCAAGCGGATGGACCCGACGGGCAGTGCCATGTCGGCGGCATCGACCAAGACCAGGCGAGGCGGACGCTCGCGCTTGACTTCGATGATGTCGTCCTCAGGCGTTTGGCCACCGTCGATGGTGTACCAACCGGCAATGGGCGCGTCCTCCATCTTTTTGGAGAGCACGGGGCCGGCGGCATCGTCGGCACGCAGCACGCTTCCCGCCGTGAGCACGATACCCGCAAACGGGGCGCCGTTCACACGACCATCCACAACGCGACCCATTACTGCAACCTTCCCGTCAGATACACACCCGACACATCGCGCACGCGCTCCACCAGATCGCGGAATTTCATCAAAAACGCGACCTGCTGGGCATGCAGGCCAAAGTCGTCGTCGAACACCGAGATGCCGGCCTTGGCCGACCCGCGAAAACCGCGCTCGTCGAGCAGCGCATCGCAGGCCTCGAGCAGCGACGGCACCGCTGCCTTGTCGAGCTGGCACTCGCCAAAGGAGCGGATGGCCTCGAACTTGGTTTTGGCCTCCCCCTCCGGCAGCGCGTCGACAAGCGAATAAAACACATCCACCGGCACCGACAGGCGCGGCTCAAAGCAGTCGAGCACGCCGGTGTGGTGGCCCACGGCGAGCGTGTAGTACAGCACGTCGCAGGCCTCCTGGGGAACGTCTTCCTCGGTCTCCACAAACTTACGCGTGAGCTCGTAGAAGACCACCTGGTCGGGCGCATGGCCCAGGCAGGGGTCGGCGACGCCCTCGGCAGCCTCGTCGCTTGCGCGCGAGGCATCGCCAAAAGAGCCGCCGAGCATGCCGGGGCCCGCAAAGTAACCAGAGCGGTCCGTGAGCTCCATCTAGCGACCTCCGGCCAGCACCAGATCCTGCAGCGCCGAGTAGACCTCAACACGACGAGGATCATCTTGCTTGTCGATGAGGAGCGCCATGGCACCGCGGATATCGCCCTTGGGCGCGCCCTCGAGCGTATCCATAAACTCGTTGGCCAGGTCGCGGCCGTAACGGTAGCCGCTCATGGCGCGAGCCTCGCGCTCGATGGCAACGCGCAGCTTGTACGGCACGCCGGGATGCAGGATATCGGCCTGCTCGCCGGCAGCCTCCACCGTGGTCTCGGCATGGAGCTTTTGGTCCAGCAGACCGAGCGCCATGGCAAAGCCGTAGACGGTCTGCGCGGGGCTGGGCGGGCAGCCGGGGATGTAGACATCGACCGGCAGAATCTTATCCGTGCCGCCCCAGACGCAGTAGTTGTCGAAGAAGATGCCGCCGGTGCAGCCGCACGCGCCATAGGACACCACGATCTTGGGATCGGGTGCGGCCTCAAACGCGCGCAGGGCCGGCATGCGCATGGCACGCGTCACGGCGCCGGTGTACAGCAGCACATCGGCGTGACGGGGCGAGGGCACGACCTTGATGCCAAAGCGCTCGACGTCAAAGACGGGCGTGATGGAACCGAAGATCTCGATCTCGCAGCCGTTGCAGCCGCCGCAGTCGACACGGTAGACGTACACCGAGCGCTTGATCTTCTTAAGAAGGGTCGCCTTGGCCTTCTCGATGCTCTCGTCGAGCTCGATCTTGGTCGGGCGGTACTGAAGCCGCTCGGGCAAAAGCGTGGGTTCGGCCATGGTTACTCCTCCTTCGTTTCAAAATCCATGATGATGCCCTCGACCGGCGCCGGACCGGCGGGAATCTCGGGCGCATCGGGGTTAAGCTCGCGGTCGATATACTCCGGGTTCACACCGTGGCCGCCCAGATACTCCATGCCGGGGCCCTGGGGCTCACCGGACGCAAGCGTCTCGTTGGCAGCCATGCCGTGCGCGTTGCCGGTCTTTACGGCCGAGGCGGCGCGCAGGGCGTCGAGCTCGCGCTTGCACTCCTGGCACATACCGACGGTACGGGCGGCCTGCTCGGCCTCCATGCCGCCGGCCTTTTGCAGCAGGCGCTTAGCGTAGTCGATCTCCTTGTGCGGGGCGAACGGCTTGCCGCAGCGCGAGCAGTGCTCGAGCGTGTAGACGCTCTTGCTGGTGAGGTCGTCCTTGCTCATGACGGCCAGCTCAAACTCCTCGGTGAGCTTGATGGCCTCCATGGGGCAGGCTTCCTCGCAGCGGCCGCAAAAGATGCAGCGGCCGTAGTCGATCGACCAGGTGATGGTGTCGGCCGCAAGGTCGGTGTCCATGCGAATGGCATCGGCCGGGCAAGCCACGCCGCAGGCTCCGCAGGCGATGCAGAGCTCGGCATTGTGCTCGGGCTTGCCGCGCATGTCCTTGTTGGTGGGGAACGGCGCAAACGGGTACTTGACCGTCGCGTCGCCGGCCTTGGCGTTGACCTTCCAAAGCTTCAGCATATTAGAGCGCCTCCTCATCGAGCGGAGCGGCCATGGTGCCCTCGCCCGCAAGCGGCGACTTGTCGCGCCAAACGTTCTCGAACTGCTCCTTGTCGAGCACGTGGTCGCGCTTGGCGGCGACATCGGTCACCGTCACGCGGTCGGTGCAGGAGTAGCACGGGTCGAGCGAGCCGACGATCAACGCAGCGTCACCCACGGTGTTGCCGCGGAACATGTAGCGCAGGACCGGCCAGTTGCTGTACGTGGCGGCCTTGGCGCGCCAGCGGTAGCACTTCTGGTTGTTGCCGAGCATGGCCCAGTGCACGTCCTCGCCGCGCGGCGCCTCGGTGGCGCCGATGGCGTACTTGTGCGGGGTGTACTCCCAATCCGTGGTGAGGATGGGGCCCGACGGGCAGTTCTCGAGCATGGTCTCGATCATGTCGATCGAATCATAGACCTCCTGGATGCGAACGGCGGTACGGCCGAAGGCATCGCAGGTGTCGGCCGTGGCGGCGTGCATCTTTTGAACGTCCGGATCGGCGTAGCCGTCGAAGGGATGGTCAAAGCGCACGTCGCGGGCATAGCCCGAGCCACGCATGAGCGGGCCGACCGGCGAGAAGTCGCGTGCAATCTTGCGGTCCAAGATGCCGATACTGCTCGTACGCTCAATAAAGTTGGGCGTGGAGAGCAAGACGTCGACGAGTTCCTGAACCTCGGAGCGCAGCTGGTGGATGGTCGTGAGCGTGGAAAGCTTCTGCTCGGCCAAAATGTCGCGACGCACGCCGCCGATCACGTTGAGGCCGTAGGTCTTGCGGTGACCGGAGAGCTTCTCGGCCAGATCCATGGACTTCTCGCGGACGCGGAAGAACTGCTGGAAGCCGGAGTCGAAGCCCGTGTAGTGCGACGCAAGGCCAATGTTGAGCAGATGCGAGTGCAGGCGCTCGACCTCGAGCATGATGGCGCGGATGTACTGGGCGCGCGGCGGGACATGAATGCCCTGGGCGCGCTCGACGGCCTCGGCATAGGCCACCGAGTGGGCGCAGCCGCAGATGCCGCAGATGCGGTCGGCGAGGAACGTCACGGCGTCATAGTTCAGACGCGTCTCGGCGACCTTCTCCATGCCGCGGTGCACGTAGAACAGACGGTAGTCGGCGTCGACGATCGTCTCGCCCTCGACGAACAGGCGGAAGTGGCCGGGCTCGTCGGAGGTAATGTGCAGCGGGCCCATGGGGACGAGCGTGGTCTCCTTGCCCTTGGTGTCGGCCAAAAACTCGTAGTTTTCCATGTCGCTCGCGGGAGCGGGACGGAAGCGGTAGTCCATGGAGTCCTTGCGCAGCGGGTACAGGCCGCTGGGCCAATCGTCGGGAAGCACCAGGCGGCGACGATCGGGCAGACCCTCGGGAATCAGGCCGAACATATCGCGCAGCTCGCGCTCGCCCCACACGCAGGCGGGGACGAACGGCGTCACGGACGGGAACGTCATCTTGGCGGGATCGACCTCGGTGCGCACGGTCACCCAGCCGGGGTCCTCCCCCTCCATGGAGATGACGTAATACACGGCGTAACGGCCGCACAGACTGCGCTCGTCGTTGCCGATGATCACGGGAATCCAGCCGTAGCGCTCGTAATACAGGTAGTGGACGGCCTCGGGCAGCTTGTCCTGCTTGACGGTGATCGTCAGCTGGTCCTCGCACTGCCACTCAACCTTCTCGATAGCGCCCGGCACTGCGGCGCGCAGGGCCTCGACGTGGCTTTCGCAACGACGAGCGTAGTCCTTCTTTTCAGGTTCTGCCATGGTGCTAATTCACCTCGCTTGTCTTGGTCTGGGAACTGAACACCATGCGGTAGAGAGGAGCCTCGTGGAGCTCTTCGACGCTCTGGTTCAAAACGACGGACGTTGCATCCTCGACGCCGCTCGTGATGGCGACCGGGGTGGCGATACCGAACCACATGACCACGATCGCGAGGGCGATCTCGGGGATGATCATGAGGGCGGGCACCTCGTGGCGCTTCATGCCCTC
The DNA here is from genome assembly GCA_902478875.1 of uncultured Collinsella sp. GTDB lineage: Bacteria > Actinomycetota > Coriobacteriia > Coriobacteriales > Coriobacteriaceae > Collinsella. The sequence goes on along the minus strand of CABSMZ010000032.1, from coordinate 2,860 downwards.
GGGCGCCTTGCCGAAGATGGACTTGAGCGCGATGCCGGTAAGGGCAAAGTACACGCCGGTGAGGCCAATGGCCACGAGCACGACCACCCAGATGGGACCGGACTGGACGCCGGCCACGAAGGTGAGGAACTCGGAGATGAACAGGGCGAACGGCGGGAAGGCGGCGAGCGCGAGCAGGGCGATGATGGTGAGCGCTGCCGTGACGGGAGCGATCTCGACGACGCCCTTGATCTTGTTCAGGTCGCGGGTGTGGTAGATGTGCTGGATGTTACCGGCCATGCAGAAGGCGAGCGCCTTCGTGAAGCCGTGGAAGATGCAGTGCAGCAGGCAGGCGGCGATACCGAGCGGGCCACCGATACCCAGGCACAGCGCGACCACGCCGACGTTGTCGACGGAGGAGTACGCGAAGCGGCGCTTGATATCGTCCTGCTTAAAGATGCACAGGGCGGCCACCAGGATGGACAGCGTGCCCAGGATGAGCAGGAGCGTACGCGGATAGGTGTCGCCCACCGTGATGATGGACAGGGAGTAGAAGCGGATGATCACAAGCATGGCGCACTTGAGCAGCACGCCCGAGAGCAGCGCGGAGACCGGGCTCGGAGCCTGGGAGTGCGCATCGGGCAGCCAAGTGTGCATGGGGAACAGGCCCGCCTTGGTGCCGAAGCCGATGACGATGAACGCGAACGCGAGGCGCACGAGCATCGGGTCGAACTGGTCGGCGTAGGGCATGATGGAGGTGAGGAAGGCTGCCTCATGCGCGTTGGGCATGATATCGGCGGCGTTCGCGTAGATGAGCAGCGTGCCGAACAGGCCGAAAGCCACGCCGGCGGTGCAGACCATCGCGTACTTCCAAGACGCCTCGAGCGCCTGCTTGTTCTTGTAGATGCCCACGAGGAACACGGTCGACAACGTGGTGGCCTCGACCGCCGCCCAGGTGAGGATGATGTTGTTGGACAGGCAGGCGAGCAGCATCGTGAAAACGAACAGGCTAAACAGCGCGTAGTACTGCTTGGTGCGCTCGGCCGGCATGGTCTTCTCCTCGATATCGATCTTGATATAGGAGATGGAGTACACGCCGGTGATGAACCCGATGATGCCTACCAGAAGGACGAAGATCGACGAGAGCGAATCGAGATGGAGCCACAGGCCCAAAGCGTCGATATTCTGCCCGCTCGAGAGCATGGTTCCCGCGGTGACGACCGAAAGGACGAGGGTCGCCGCGACGGAGATGGTGTTGAGCCCCGCAAAGACGCTGTAGGACGTCGTCTTGGGGAGCGCAGCCATAATCAGGGAGAACACGAGGGGACAAGCGAGCAGGGCGACCGTCAGCATTGAAACATCCATGGCCTACCCCTTCAATTCGGTCAGGTCGTGGGAGTCGAGCGACTTGGTGTCGTTCCAGATCCTCACGACGACGGCGGACATGATGATGACGGCGAAAATGGCGTCGGTGGCGATGCCGATCTCGATGATCTCGGGGGCCGTGGGCGCGAGCAGGGCGAGCGTCACGTGGCTACCGTTCTCCATAAGGCAGTACCCGAAGATTTGCTTGAGGATGTTGCGCTGGGAGATGATGCACGTGAGGCCGACGAAGAAGTGCGCGAAGCTGATGGCGAGGGCCGGAGTAGCCACCTCAGCGGTGGGCAGGCTCAGGCGCGTGACCACCGCGAAGCAGATGGCCACCTCCAGACCGGTGAGGATGATGGTCCAGGCCGGCTTGATGGAGGAGGTCAGCGTGCTATCGGCAGGCGAACCCATCTTTTTGTAGGCACGGTTGAGAATGAACGGAACGAGGATCACCTTGGTGACGAAGGCCGACGCGGCCCACATGAGAAGCTCGGTGGCACCGGTGGTGAGGCCCAGGGTGAGCAGCACGCCCACCAGGACAACCGACTGGATCGCGTACCACTTAATGGCGGACGGGATGGTCTTCGAGACGACCACCATGGTGGAGGTCACGATCAGAAGACCGCCCAGGATATTGACTAACGAATAACCCATGTCCTACCTCCTAACCCATCCAACTAGAGGACAGAGGACCGGCGACGACGACCATGATCATGAGGACGACGAACACGAACGCCATGGCGCGCGGAAGGGGCTGGCCGGCGGCCACGGTCTCGCTCGGCTCACCGGGCAGGACCTTACCCATCCAACGCAGGAACCATGCGAAGGTGGCGACGGTCTCGACGACCATGACGCACACGAGGACGAAGATGACCGTGTTGGAAGCACCAACCGCGAAGCCACCGGAAATAATCTGGAACTTGGAGAAGAACGTGCTCATGGGGGGCACGCCGGCGATAGCGGTCGCGGCGACCGCGAAGCCCACGCCCGTGACCGGGTACTTCTTCATGAGGCCCTGGATCTTGGGCAACATACGGGTTCCCAGCGTGAAGCTGAGGGAGCCGGCGATGAGGAAGAACAGGGTCTTGGTGAACGCGTGGTTGAAGATGTGCTCGACGGCGCCGTTGAACGCCATCTGGCTTCCGAACACGGAGAGGCCCAGGCCGAAGAACACGTAGGCGAGCTGCGCGATCGTCGAGAAGGCGAGCAGGCGCTTCATATCCTTCTGGGGCAGGTACATGAGGAAGCCGAAGAGCATGGTCACGACGGCGTCGATGATGGCGACCCAACCGACGATCTCGGGGATATCGCCGGCACTCGCAAGAGCGCGGGCGAACACGCACACGCCGACCTTCACCATGGACGCGCCATGGAGGTAGGCGGAAACGGGCGTGGGGGCCTCCATTGCGGAGGGCAGCCACATGTAGAGCGGGAACTGGGCGGACTTGGCCCAAGCGGCGAACAGGATCTGTCTCTTATACACATCTCCGAGCCCACGAGACCGTACTAGATC
>CABSMZ010000031.1 GCA_902478875.1 uncultured Collinsella sp. | reverse complement strand
TTGGCGGTCGCCAGGCGCGCGGTCGCCCCGTCGTAGGCGCCGGCGAGGTCCCTGATGCCCTCGACCTCGGGGGAGGGGACCCATACGGGGGAGATGTCGTGGGCGAGTATCGCCTTGGCCATCCTGGCGGCGTCGTTCCTGTCGTTCTTGGAGGCCGAGTCGGCGGCCGACCTGGGGATCTTCGAGACCGCGGCGACGACACACTCGACGCCGAGCCCGGCGAGCTCCCTCTGCGGGGCGAAGCCGGGGTAGCCGCTCTCGTAGGCCGCGAGCGACGGCCCGGGGAACCCGTCCATCCAGGCGGCGACCTCGCCCCAGGGGTTGCCGCGGAACCTCCTCGTCACGGCCTCGCCCGTCTCCGCGTCGAGCGCGCAGACGGTGGTGGACCTGAGGTGTACGTCCATTCCGAAGGCGGTAGAATATCTAGGCACGGGAGCCTCCCAACCTCGTTGCGGCGCGGCTGCGCCTCTGGCACTTCAACAACATTGTCGCAGCCCCGACCCGCGGTCACGAGCGGGGGCTCCTGTCGTTTCCGTGCCCCTGGATTGGGTCATAGTGTCTGTCGTTGCCAAAACATCGGCACTCCCGTTGCTGGCGATGCGGCATCTGGGGACACTCCTGATGTGGTCGTTGGGGACGTTCTTAAATGACTACTCAGGATGAGCGTCCAAAAATCCGCGCTCGTTCGATTGGCGCATGTCTACGCAGCGTAGGTTGTCGAGCCTGGCCTTCAAATGGATACTGACTGTCGAACCGGTTCACTCCATTTCTTCAATTTGATTGGACAGCCCATGAACCAGACACGGCAAACCAATGCCTCCCATACTTTTTTGGCAGCGCATGCCATCAAGCAGCTGCGCGAAGAGCGCGGCCTCACCCAGCGCGCCCTGGCGGAAAGCCTTGGCGTGACCGATAAAGCCGTCAGCAAGTGGGAATCCGGCCGCGGCCTTCCCGACATTTCCCTCGTTGAGCCTTTGGCCCAGAGACTCGGCATAAGCGTGGCTGAGCTTTTGGCTGGTGACATTCGGGCCAACGCCAACCGTGCAGGCAATATGCTCAAAGGCGTCTTTTACGTTTGCCCTATCTGCGGAAACGTTGTGCACGCGCTCGGAGAAGGCAGCTTTAGCTGCTGTGGCTCCACGATGTTTCCCCAGGAGGCCGAAGAGCCGGACGCGGACCATGCCTTTTCCATCGAGCGCATCGAGGACGATTGGTACGTCACGCTCGATCATCCCATGACCAAGGATCACTACATTAGCTTTGTGGCATATGCGACTATGGACGGCATCTGCTTTAAGAAGCTCTATCCAGAGCAATCGGTGCAGCCGCGCTTCCATATTACCGGGCGCGGCAGGATATATCTTTACTGCAACCAACACGGACTCTTTACGTCGCTGACGCCTCGCAAATAACGGCTGTCTATCCGCCCTCCTCATGCGTTCCCGGGGGACCCAAAATGAGCGTGGATAATCTCCCGTTTTTGGGCCGCATGCAGGCTCAAAGTGGGAGATTATCCACGCTCGTTATCTGAGTGTCCAAAAATCCACGCTCGTCGCTACTTGAGCCCGGGTAGGCGGGTGTAGGGGAACGAGCGCTCTAGGAACTCGGAGCAGCGGGCGTAATCTTTGGCAAAGTAGCTGCTATAGAGCGAATCGAGTACGTATTGCACGGCGATATGGCTGGCGAACTGCGTGATGCGGTGCGTCATGCTCTCGTGGTCGCTTACCGTGAGATAGGCGGCAAAGCCGGGGTGAATGCGGGCACAGTGCGGCGTGCCGATGACGATGACCGGGACATGTCGACTGCTAAGGATCGGCAAGATCTCCTTGAGGTTGGGGGCAAGGCCGCTGTAGGAGATGACGATTGCCACATGGTCGGGACCCGAGGCGAGCGCCGTGCGCACCTGCGCCTCGACGCTGTCGTGGCACGTCGCGCTTTTGCCGGCGGAAAGCAGGCGATCGCGGAACATTCCCGCTGGATACAGGTTATGCGAGCCCGTGTAGATGTCCACGGTGCCGGCGCGCATGATGAGCTTGGCGGCGTGGTCGAGCTGTGCAGGGTCGAGCAGCTCCTGCGTTTCGGCCAAGGTGGTCTGGTAGAGCCCCTCCATGCGCTCCATCACCTGCGCAGGGGTGGAGGTGGCATCGAAGGGAAAGTTGATGTCCACGTCGCGCCGGTTGCCCGCCTCGGTCGCCTGGCGGATGAGCTCGACCTTGAGGTCTTTGAATCCCTCGAGGCCGAGCTTTTTGCAAAAGCGGTGCACGCTCGCGACCGAAACGTTGGCGCACGCGGCAAATTCCTTAATGGAAAGCCCGCGCACATCCTCGCCCATGGCGAGGGCCGTTCGCCCAAGTTGTTGCTCGGTGGGGGTGAGGCTTTTGCCCTGCGTGATCTTTCGCCTGATATCCATATGGCTCCTATGCGTTTGCGTCGCGATAAACCAATCATAGCGATAAATAAAACGTTCGGCTTGGCTGGGAGTTTTGGTCCGCCGGTCTATGAACGACCGTCTATGAACGACGGACCGCTCGACGCTGTGCGGGCTCAACATAGGGGCGCTGTCCTTGTTGGGCCGTTTGCGCCCGGGGCGTTACCCGAGCACGCGTACGGGCCCCAAGAGGCCGCTGGGATCGGAGGGCTCGGTCATGCCGAACATGTCGGCTACGGCGTGGTCGAGGGTGTTGATGATGTCAATCGTAAGCGCGTGCTCACCGGCCAAAAGCGCGCCGGCCTCAAAGCGGTAAGGCGGACAGATGCGTGTGCCGAGGGATTTGCCGTCGAGGGTGACGGTTGCGGTCTCAAAGACCTCCCCAAGGTCGATGACGGTGCGGCTGGCCGCTTCGCCCAGGACAAAGGAAGCCTGGTAGCGGAATGTGCCGGCCTTGCCGGGGAACTCGGCCGAGGAAAGGTCGTGCAGGTCTGCAAGCTCAACAGACTCGCCAAAGGCATCGGTGCCAGGGGTAGAGAAGGCAACCGTCCAGGGCCCGTCGATGCATGCGGCTTCGGTTCCAGCGGTTGTCGCGCCGGCGGAACCTGTAGCCCCAAGGACCACGATGCAGCTCTCGTAGGGAGCCAGCTCGAGCGTGCCGTCAAAGGCGGCGGGCTCGGTGCCGTTGAGCAGGTCGAGGCGCGCGCCTGCAACGGGTGTGCCGTCGGCAAGCGCAATCTGAGTGGAGATACCCTGCTTGGGATGCTCGTTGACGAGCATCAGATAGGTCTCGCCCGCCCGCTCGTAGCGCAGTGCGCGCAGCCAGGGCTGGGGCTCGGCGCAAACCACGGTCTGCATGCCGGTATTGGCAAGTGTGTCTGCGAGCTCGGTGGTCGCCAGGAGCTTGATGTCGGCGAGCGCGGTTGCATCCAGGGAGGCAAAGCCCTCGCGGCCTGCAGTGTCACCGTCGTAGCGCTTGTTCGGCAACTCATCCAGCGCGTACACGGCAACACCTGCGGCTGCGGCACGCGCGGCAAAGTCGAGCACGGCTCCGCCGACAAACTCGGCTCCGGGCATCACCAGGCAGCGGTATGCCTGGCCGTTCACGCTAAGGCCGCTACCGTCTGCGGCAATTTCAACGGCATAGCGCCCTGCGTCCTCAAATGCCTCTGCCGGCACGATGTCAAAGTCGACCTGCGCGCGCAAAAGCTCGGAGGCGGCATGCTGCATAAAGTTCGCCTCGCCTGCCCACTCGGCGTCCGCATGGTAGAGAAGCGCCACCGGGGTCGTTGCGCGCCCGCCGCTCAGCAGGCTCGCCGTACGGTTCATGTAGCTCATGAGCTGCCCAAAGTGTGCAAACTGGGGGTTTTGGCCATGCGCATAGAAATGCGGCGGGCAGTCCCAGTCGGGGAAGGCGGCCATGCTAAAGGCATGCGGCACAAACCAATTGACGCCGCGCACCAAAAAATGATCGGCGATCCACTTCATCTCGCGTAGGCCTTCGTGCCATCCAAATGCGCCAAAGACCTCGGCCATGCAACGCCCCTGCTTTTTGGGGTCGAGGTGTGCTGCCGAGGAGCCCAGCTTGGGCAGCACGTAGTTATAGAACTCGAGGTCCCACACGCCGCGCCCGTAGCTGTGAAGGCCGCGATCCATGCCAGGCACCAGCTGGTTGATCACGATGTCGACGCCCGCCATGTCCTGACCGCCCACGGCGCGGAAGTAGTGCCCGGCGCCCACGCCCAGGCGCGCGTGGCAGTCCTTGTCCTCGATAACGTGGCCGATGTACTGCACGCCGCGCGCGCGGCACCAGTCTCCGAGCTGGTCGCAGAAGCACTCCTTGTAGAGCGTGCTCGCGATGTCCATGTACACGTGGCGCACGTGCGCGCCGGCGTCCTCGCGATCCCACAGGTGCGGGAGCTCGTCCAGGTAGCGCTCACCCAGCGCCGCACGCAGGCGACGCTCGAGCTCGGCCGACCAGGGTAGGGGCGCGGTGGCCTTGCCGATGAGCGTGTCCGAGATGCCGTCGGGGCCCGTGGTGCCCTTCTCGTTGGCAAATCCGGGCTCATCGGAGAAAAAGCCCAGGATCGTCTTGCCAAACTCATCGCCCAGATGCTCAAAATGCGGCTCGTAGACAGCATCGATGAGCTGCGCCACCGAGGCGCGGTCGACCATATTGATGTAGTCCTCGTTGTAGGAGGTCTTGCCGCTCGTGAACATCACGCATGCCTGCGTGAGGCCCGCAGGTGCATCGAAGACCAGGCGGCTGGGGTTGCCGTCTGCATCGTCGATTACTCGGTAAGCGACGTCGACGGGGCTGCCGTCCTGCATAAATGTCACGCCGTAGAAGCGCTCCGTTTTGTCGAGCATGTTGGCGAGCGCGATGCTCGCGGCGGACGTGGGGCCCACGATGTCGAACGTGCGGTGCGTGAGCACGATCTTGCGGAGCTCGGGCACGGCCTCCTTGACGGCGCCGTTGGCAAAGCCCGTGGGGAAGTGCGCGTCGTCCAAGATCCAGAGCTTAAGGCCCAGCTGCCTGCACTCGTCAATGACAAAGCGCAAGTCGCGCCACCAGCCCTCGCCGCAAAAATCGGGGTGTGGGCGGCTTTCGAGACAGACCTCGTGGATGTCGGCGCCGGCGATCTTTTCCAGATACTCGGCAATGGTCTTATGGCTCTCGCCCTTCATCCACAAAAACGGAAGCACGTGGTTGTCGTATGTGCCCTCGAGCACCTGCTGATAGTACGCGGTCATGGATCCTCCTTGGCTCGATCGATCTGCTGCATAGCACAGATTATGGACGCGTCGGCGCGTTCTGCTAATATCTGAATCACGACGAACTATGACCAAATCAACGATTGGCAAGCCATGGAGATCGACGAGCTCGAGCGTAGGCTCAACGAACTGAGCGCCAGTGAGATCGCTTATAAAGACGGCATGGCATTTGATTGGTCGATTATGACCGAGCATGTCGAAATCGACGGATGCCCAGTGCGCAAGATTGGCCAGCCAGGGTTTGCCTATGCCCAGCCCGGCATGCCGCGTGGCCTGACGATAAGGAAAAACTCGCGCTTTAATGCAGTTCCCGAGCACGTGCATGATTACGTGGAGCTGAGCTATGTGTATCGCGGACGCTGCCCGCAGACGGTGGCGGGGGAGAGGCTCGAGCTGGGCCGCAACGAGGTGCTTTTGCTCGACGCCCTCTGCCCGCATGCCGTGGCGGCGCTTGGTGAGGACGACATCATGCTGAGCATGACCGTTTCACGCTCTTTTTTGCGCCGGAGTCTCGAGTCGAGCCTCTCGCGCGAGAGCGCGGTCTCGCGGTTTTTGTTCAACGCGCTCAACAGCGAGACGGACCATCGGGGCCATGTCCGTTTTCATTGCGGCGAGAGCCGTCGGATTCGGCGCTACATGCAGGAGATGCTCTGCGAGCTGTACGACCCGAGCCCCAACGGTCCCGAGATCGTCTTGCGTCTGTTTCAGCTGTTTTTGGCCGAGCTCATGGATTGCTACGAGCGCGAGCTGGTGCGCGGCGCGGCGGACGGCGCAGCGGGGCCCACTGCCCTGGTGACGGGAATGCTTGGCTATATCGATCGCGAATTCGCTGCATGCTCCCTCGAGGGGATGGCGGCGGAGTTTGGCTTGAGCCCTAATTATGCGACGGCGCTCCTCAAGCGGCATGTGGGCAAGACCTTTAGGCAGCTTGTGCAGGAGCGACGCCTGGTACGTGCGGCCGAGCTTCTGCGCGGCGGCGCCACGGCCGGGGCGGCTGCGCATGCGGTGGGCTATGAAAACATGAGCTTCTTCTACCGTAAGTTTCACGACAAGTATGGCTGCACCCCCGCGGCATACCGTCGGTAAGCGCGGGGCGGATTGTCTTCGCTCCTTCGGTGTCAAAAAGTTTCAGCTGCAGCGCTGTTGCAGCGCGCGTCTGCGAAAAGAAGTGTCCAAATCGGCGCCTTCGCCCTGGCCTGGAGCGACTCGGCGGCATACTCGTTTCATCAGCAACACGCATGAGCGAGGAGGCACTTATGGGATTCCCCGAGGGTTTCTATTGGGGTGGCGCTACCGCCGCCAATCAGTTTGAGGGCGCTTGGAACGTGGACGGCCGCGGTCCTTCCGTCGACGACCATTTTTTGGGCGGCAGCTACAAGGAGCCGCGTCAGATTACGATCGACATCGACCCCGACCGCTTCTACCCCAACCATGACGGCATCGATTTCTACCATCACTACGAGGAGGACATTGCGCTGTTCGCCGAGATGGGCTTCAACATGTTCCGCATGTCCATCTCTTGGAGCCGCATCTTCCCCAACGGTGACGACGCCGAGCCCAACGAGGCAGGTCTCGCCTTCTACGACCGCGTCTTCGACTGCCTGCGCGCTCACAATATCGAGCCGATCGTGACCCTGTCGCACTACGAGATGCCCTATCACCTGGTCGAGAAATACAATGGCTGGGCGAGCCGCGAGCTCATCGGCTTCTTTGAGAAGTACTGCCAGACCGTCTTCGACCGCTATCAGGACAAGGTCAAGTTCTGGCTCACCTTCAACGAGATCAACTGCGGCACCCAGGACATGGGTGCCATGATGGAGACCGGTCTGATCCAGGGCTTTGAGGGTCCGGCAAGCGCCATCAAGACCACCGCTCAGCAGCGCTACCAGGCCCTGCACCACCAGTTTGTCGCCAGCGGTCGCGTCGTGCGCTACGCCCACGAGCACTATCCGCAGTTTAAGATGGGCAACATGGATTGCTTCATCCTGTCCTATGCCGCCACATGCGATCCGGCCGATGTGTTCGCCACACAGCGGGAGATGAATTCCATGAACTGGTACTGCTCCGACGTGCAGGTGCGTGGCAAGTACCCGTTCTATGCCAAGCGCTTCTGGGCCGAGAACGATGTTGAGCTCGTGATGGAGGACGGCGACCTGCAGGATATCGCCGACGGCAAGGTCGATTTCTACACCTTTAGCTACTACATGTCCGGCACCGTGAGCACCCATAAGGATCACGAGATGACCGAGGGCAACATGACCTTTGGCGGCAAGAACCCCTATCTGGAGTCCACCGATTGGGGCTGGCAGATTGACCCGATGGGCCTGCGTATCGCCCTCAACGAGATTTACGCCCGCTACGAGATTCCGCTGATGGTGGTCGAGAACGGCATGGGCGCCTACGACGAGGTCGAGGAGGACGGCTCCATCCACGATCCGTACCGCATCGCCTACCTCCAGAGCCACATCAAGGCCATGGGCGAGGCCATCGAGGACGGCGTCGACCTCATCGCCTACACCTGGTGGGGCCCCATCGATCTGGTCTCTGCCGGCACCGGCGAGATGCGCAAGCGTTACGGCTTCATCCACGTCGATAAGTACGACGACGGCACCGGCACCTACGAGCGCCGCCGCAAGGACAGCTTCTACGCCTACCAGAAGATCATCAAGTCCAACGGTGCCGAGGGCCTGGATTAATCGACAATATGAGTGCCACCGGGGAAAAGCGTTGGGATGGGCTCGCGATTCGAGTCCCCACCTTAGCATTTGAACCATTTGGCACTATAATCACCATAGGCATGCGCACAACGTTGCGCTTAATCAAGAGGAGAAAACGTATGGGTCTGTTTGACATGTTCAAGAAGAAGGCTGAGCCCGCGACTGCCGCTGCTCCGTCCTCCATCTCTGCTTCTGCCGGCGCCGACGTGCTGTGCTCGCCCGTCAAGGGCAAGGTCATCAAGATGGCCGACGTGCCCGATCCCGTCTTTGGCGGCGAGGTCCTGGGCAAGGGCTGCGCCGTGTGGCCCGAGGACGATCTGGTCTACGCTCCCTGCGACGGCAAGGTGACCGTCACCATGGGCCACGCCGTGGGTCTGCAGTCCGATAGCGGCATCGAGGTTCTGGTGCATGTTGGCGTCGATACCGTCAACATGAACGGCGACGGCTTCGAGGGCTTCGTCAAGGCCGACGACGTCGTTAAGGCCGGCCAGCCCATGCTCAAGATCGACCGCGCCAAGATCGCCGCTGCCGGCTACAAGGACTGCGTCGTCGTGGCTGTGTCCAACACCGCCGAGTTCGCCGACGTCGAGCTCGCCCTCGAGGCTGACTCTGCTGTCGCCGCCGGCGATGCCATCGTCAAGGTCGTCCGCAAGTAAACTGCGGCATTCAAAGGATGTGCAAGGGTGGTCGAATTGTCCGACCACCCTTTTTTATTGCAATGCGGCGGAACGTTTTATTGCGCGTTGGGCGGACCGGTAAACCGTTCGGACGTTAAATCGAGCCGACTGCGCTTTTGCTTTGCCGGGGGTGTTCGTTAGCGGCTAGTATGGTCTTATTGTTACGACGTGCACCGTGTTGGGAAGCGCGGTGCCGCTAGTTGGGAGGAATGTCATGAAGAAGAAGCTGCTGCTTGCGCCCCTGATGGCTGTTCTGGTCGCGTGCGTGGTTGTGCTTTCCGGCTGCGGAGGTCCTTCGGTTGAGGAGCTCATCACCGAAGATCTTTCGACGCAGTTTGACGAGGTCAAGAACGGTGGCGACGACTTCCTCGCCGGCCTGGAAGAGGCCTCGGGCGACGAGTTCGAGCAGCTGGGTATCGATCCCAAGGAGTATGCCAAGAGCTATCTCGAGGGCTTTGACTACAAGATCGGCGACGTGACGGTCGACGAGGACAAGGGTGTCGCGACCGCCGAGGTCACCATTACCTGCAAGTCCATGAACCAAATCGTTGAGGATTTTGCCACCCAGTACCAGGAGAAGGTTGCCGCGCTCGATTCGATGCCTTCCGATGACGAGCTGTACAAGATGGCCGGTCAGGTTATGGTCGATGTGACCAAGGCTGCTAAGACCAAGGACACCAAGGTCACCTTCAAGTACTCCTGCAATGACGATGGCGAGTGGTCTGCCGACGATTCCGCAACCAACGAGATGATGAATGCGATGATGAGCTAGGGGGTTGCGGCGTTTTACCAAACGCCGCAACTGCTCGACGCTGCAAGCCCGCCAGAGCGGCAATCTGCCTTTCAACTTCGGCGGCATGACCAGAAGGTCAATGCCGCCTTGTTTCAAGGCACCTTGCTCGCTCTGGCGGGCTTTCGTTGTCGTTGCCAAAACAGCGACGTTCCCTTGGCTGGCTTAGGTGGCACTTGTAGTCATTGGGGACGTTCTTGTTTGACTAGTCGTTTAAGAACGTCCCCAATGACTAAGGTTGCTTTGCGCCAGCGTTGCATCGTGGGTGGTCGGGAAAATGTGAGCCGGTATTTGGCCGAATAGTGGGTCGCGGTTTCCGGATGGGGTGGGTTGCGGAAAGTGCGACCCGGAATATTGCTCCAAAACGGGATGCCGTTTCCCCGATGGGGCTCAAGCGGAAAGCGCGTTCCATTCCAGAGCTCCAAAACGGGACGCGCTTTCCGCGCGGAAGAATTGTCGCAGCTACGTTAAGCAGTGCCGCTCGCTACTCGCCCAAGATCAGCTCGGCGAGTTCGTCCTGGGTGTCCACCACGTAGTCAGCGCCGGCGGCCTCCAGCTCTGCACGGCCGCGGAAGCCCCAGCTGACGCCTGCGCTCTTAAGGCCGGCATTGTGACCGGTCAGGACGTCGACATTGGAATCGCCCACATAGAGCGTGGTTGCCGGATCGGCGCCCAGCTTCTCCATCACATGCAGCGTGACGGGTGCTTCGGGCTTAGGCGGAAACGCATCGATGCGGCCCTGCACCAGCGCAAAGCGCTCGGAACCAAAGTATTTCTCGATAAGCGGGGCTGCCGAAATATGGTCCTTGTTGGTGAGCACGGCAAGCTGAACGCCCACTGCGCGCAGACGGTCGAGCATCTCAATCGTGCCGGCGTAGGGTGAGGTGTGGTCCTCCTTGTGCTCGCCGTAATAGGCCCTAAACTCGGCAAGCGTCTGCTCAAACATACGGCCGTCGCCCGCGCACTCGGCGGGCATAAAGCGCTCAACTAGCTTGAGCATGCCGTTTCCCACCTTGTAGCGGTACTCGTCCACGGCAAACGTGGGCCAGCCGTGCATCTCGCAGGTGTGGTTGCCGGCGGCCGCCAGGTCCTCGAGCGTGTTGAGGATGGTGCCGTCTAAATCAAAAATCACATGGGAAAAAGCTGCTGCCATGGGTGCTCCCGTCATTGGGTTTCAAAACGCACCCCATAATACTGGGCTTCCGCGTTGGGCGTGCTCGGAATCTGAACATTTCCAAGGGATATCGAGCTGCATCGCGCCGGCCGCGGGAATGTGCCGTTAGCAAATCCTCGGCAGCTGTTCTTCCACAAGCATGTCGAGGATGCGGGTCGAGTCCCAGCCGGTGCGTACGCGCACGGCGGGACGGGCGCCCTCGGCAAGTGGCAGCACGCGACCGATGATGGCGGCGTTCTCGCCGTAGCGGGCGGCGCGCATGGCTGCCAGCGCGGCATCGGCTTGCTCGGCCGGCACCACGGCAACCATCTTGCCCTCGTTTGCCACCTGCAGCACATCGTAACCGAGCATCTCACATGCCGCCTGCACGTCGGGGCGCACGGGCACGGCATCCTCGTCGATCTCCATGGCAACGCCGCTGGCCTGGGCAAACTCGTTGAGCGTGGATGCCAGGCCGCCGCGCGTGGGGTCGCGGAAGCAGCGGGTGTCGGGGGCGGCGGCGAGCACGTCGGCAATCAGATGATTGAGCGGCGCAGCATCGCTTTCGATGTCGCTCGAAAACGCCAAGCCCTCGCGCTGGCTCATGATGGCGATGCCGTGGTCGCCTAGCGTACCCGATACCAGGATGGCGTCGCCGGGCCGACAGTTCGCACCGCTGAGCGTTACGCCCGCGGGCACTTCGCCCACGCCGGCGGTATTGATGTAGACGCCGTCGGCACCGCCACGCTCGACCACCTTGGTGTCGCCGGTGATTATGGACACGCCCGCCTCGCGCGCCGTTTCGGCCATGGTCTGCACAATCTGGCGCAGCTTGTCCATGGGATAGCCCTCTTCGAGGATAAAGCCGCATGAGAGGTAGCGCACGTTAGCGCCCGAGGTCGCGACGTCGTTGACGGTTCCGCATACGGCGAGTCGGCCGATATTGCCGCCGGGGAAGAACTGCGGCGTTACCACAAAGCTGTCGGTCGACATGGCGATTCGCCCGCTTGCGGGCAGTGCGGCGACACCGGCATCGTTGCCCGCAAGCAGCTCGGGCGACCCAAAGGCATCCAGAAAGACCTCATCGATAATGCGCTTCATCATCTGGCCGCCGGAGCCGTGGCCCAGCAGGACAGTGCTATCGGTGGCAGTACGGGACATATCGAAAACTCCAATCGTGGGTGGTGCCGGTACGCGGGGGCGTCCGGGCTAGTCGCGGTATCTAAAGTACGCCGCGCAGCTGCCTTCGGAGCTCACCATGCAGGGGCCGACGGGGTGTTCGGGCGTACATGCGTGGCCGAACAGCGGGCAGTCGCTCGGTGTGATGGCTCCGCGAAGCACGTCGCCGCAGCGGCACCCGCGTGGCTCGACCGTCGCCTCAACGGGCACGTCAAAGCGGGCGCCGGCATCAAAGCGCGCGAATTCGGGTCGGATGGAAAGACCCGAAGCCGCAATCGGCCCCAGCCCGCGCCACGTGGTGTCGCATGGCTCAAACACCTGCTCGACCAGCTGGCGCGCTACGGGATTGCCGTCTGCATTGACGCCACGGCGGTAGGCGTTGTCGATTGCGGGCCTGTGCTCGACAATCATCTGGACCAGCATGCAGATGCCCTGCAAGATATCGACCGGCTCAAACCCGGTGACTACGCCGGGGGTCTCGAACTCATCGACCAAAAACCCAAAGGGTGCCAGGCCTGTGATGGTAGCGACGTGACCAGGCAGGATAAAGCCGTCGATGGTCGTTTCGGGGTCGTTGGAGATCGCACGCAGAGCCGGCGGCGTGGTCTTGTGAGCACAG
Source organism: uncultured Collinsella sp. (assembly GCA_902478875.1). Taxonomy (GTDB): domain Bacteria; phylum Actinomycetota; class Coriobacteriia; order Coriobacteriales; family Coriobacteriaceae; genus Collinsella. The sequence goes on along the minus strand of CABSMZ010000031.1, from coordinate 1,612 downwards.
TAGACCGAGAAGTTCTGGAGCCCGCGCGCGTCGGCCTCCAGGATAGCGGCGGCAATGGTGGGCGTTGTGGTCTCAAAGCCGACGCCCATAAAGATGACCGGGCGTTCGGGATTTTGCTCGGCAATGTCGAGTGCGTCGAGCGGAGAGTAGACGATGCGGATGTCGCGCCCCGCCGCCTTTTGCGCGGCAAGCGAGGTGGACGATCCGGGCACGCGCATCATGTCGCCAAAGGTGGTGATGATGGCGCCGTCCATGTTGGAAAGCGCGATTGCGTGATCGATGTCGCGGTTGGCGGTGACGCAAACGGGGCACCCCGGGCCGCTTAGCAGTTTGAGCCCCGTCGGCATAATGGAGCGAAAGCCATAGCGGCCAATGCTCACGGTATGCGTACCGCAGACTTCCATAAGGTTGATGCTGCGGTTGCCGACAAGCTCATGAATACGATCGATGAGCTCGCGGGCCAGCTTGGGGTCGCGAAATGCCGAAAAGTCGATACCGGAGCGAACCGGCTGCGCCGCCGCCACTAGTATGCCTCGGCTGGGTTGGTGGCGAGTTGGTCCTCTTTGGCCAGCTCGGTCATGGTATTGACGAGCTCGAGTGTCTCTTGGGCTTCCTGCTCGTCGACAATCTGAATGCCAAAGCCGGCGTGCACGAGAATATAGTCGCCTACCTGTGCCGTCGGCACGAGGCGCAGCGAAACGGGGCGCTCGATGCCCATCATGTCGACGGTGGCCTTGAGGTCGTCGTCGCGTTTGACTACTTTACCGGGAACGGCAAGGCACATATTGTTCCCCTTTTATACGCTTTGCGCTGGACGGGCGCTCAATAATCCATCAGTTGATGGTAGCGCTCGCGGGCGCTGCGGGCAAACGCGCTACACCTGTGAGACGGCGGCTTGCGGGCTGGCCGAACAGCCTACTGCGATGCAATCTGCGCAAGACGAGCGCTTGCGACTGCCGCCTGACCGTAGGCGATGCAGCCGTCGTTAACGGGCACGGTTTGGGGAATCAAGACAGTGAGACCCATGCTTTTGAGCTCGCGGGTGAGGAGCTGGAGCAAAAGTCGGTTCATGAACACGCCGCCCGAGAGCGCGACGGTATCGATGCCTTCGCGCGCGCAGATTTCGCGTGCGATTCGTGCCGAAGAGCGCGCGATGGCGATATGGAAGTCGAGCGCGAGCCTGTAGGCGGGCGCTCCGGCTTCAATTCCTCCCAAAAGTGCCTCAAAGAGTGCTTTCTGGTCCAGAACATAGGGGCCGTCCAGCCACGATGGGCCAGATGCGAAATAGCCGGCGTTGTCGTCGGGAAAATGGGCGATTTCGTTGTCGAGCGCGCGCCAGGCGGCGGCCTCAAGCTCGATGGCGGGTTCGCCCTCGTAGGTTGCCTTGTCGCAGATGCCCAGAATTGCTGCCGCGGCATCAAAGAGACGCCCCATGCTGCTGGTACGCGGGCTGTTGATGCCGCGCTCGATCATGGTGGCTGTCACGTTGCGCGTTTGCTCGTTGAGGCTGTCCAAAAGCCGAGCGGCACCTGGGTGCTCGAGCAGGCCGAGCTCACTGAGCAGGGCCTGTCTCTTATACACATCTCCGAGCCCACGAGACCGTACTAGATCT
>CABSMZ010000030.1 GCA_902478875.1 uncultured Collinsella sp. | reverse complement strand
GGGCCCGTGGGTTATACCCTAAGAGCAAACCACCCTTTTTAAGGGTGGTTCTGATTGTCGAAAACCACCACAAAGGGGGCAGGCACCTTTGTGGTGGTGGGGACTAGCTCGATGTTGTTGTGATCGTTGAGCGGCATGTTAATGGGCGTCCCTACAGGATTTCATCCAAGCCGGGAGTCTTGGTTGTTTTGGGGATGCCGAGTTTGGATGACGCGAAATCGTCAACATTGTCCTTAATTCCGTCTTTGGTGTAGACAGTGACTATATAGGTGCTGTGTCCGAATTCGCCCTTGTCGCGTGTTGCCCAGGCATCCCAGTAGGCGGCCCCGTTTCGCCCTTTGATTTTTCCGACACGGCGGAGTTCTGTTCGCTTTAATTTCTGGTTGCTATAGATGGTTCGACCGGCCTCCTCGGTGAGCCCGCACTGTCCAAGCATCTTGTCGAGGACTTGGTTCATGTGGCGCTCATCGGTGTTTGGTGCGTAGTCGTAGGCGAGGGCGATGGAGTCGAGTGGCTGGTCGTCGATTAGATAGTTTAGCGCCTGAGGTCCAAGGCAGAAATAGGGGGAGCATCCGTCGATCTGACCGAGCAGTGGCAACTTTGACTGCCAAATTCCGGTGGGAATTGCGTCTTCGTAGAACACGCCGCGACAGATAAAGGAGAGCGAGGTGGCACGCGAGCCGGCGTCGACCATTCCGCATAAATCGAAGGGCGAGGTGATACCAAGGGAAAAGGGCGTGATGACGATAAGGAAGAGCATCACGATGGGTATGGCGAGAATGGCGATGACGTTGCGACCGGTGGAATGAGGCGGCTTCATATGCGCTCCTCGAGACTAAGAGCAGGCAAGCTCGATGACAAATGAATAGTCTCAGCTAACAAGTCAATTTTAATCTCATAACGTGCGACAGCTGGCCGTCGAAACCGAGAACCACCACAAAGGTGCCTGTCCCCTTTGTGGTGGTGAGGAGCGCGCGGCTTCTTTTGGTAATAATGCTGGCTGGCGATATCATTAGTGCAGGTAGCGAAGGTTTGCGTTGCGAGGTGCTTTGCTGTGAGAAGTCCTGCCCGAATTGGATTGATTGTTTTGGCGCTTGCGATTACCGTGGTTGGCATGGGCACTGTCGGCATGGCGTTTCTACCTGCTGCGGTGACGGAGCCGGTGGTCAAGCCTGTGACTCAATCTGTCGAACTTCTGACCGGCGACGACAAGCCCGAGACCATTACCGTTGATTTTGATGAGCAGCCGGCTGTGCTGGGTATTAGTAATTATCCACGTATTCAGCTTGGGGCTATGCGCTATACCACGGATTCTAGTCTGATCGACAGGGCGTCCGAGTTGCTCAAGGGCAAAACCTTTAAGCGCTGGTATGGATATGCGTCCTATCGGGCAAAAGCGAACGACATGGTTGGCGGATGCCACTCTTCCATCGAGCTGGACACTGCAAACGGCGCAAAGTTATGTGATGTCTCGTACGATCCGGGCTACGAGGGCAATGAGGGTCCGGGCATCTACATCATGGACGGCGATGTCGCCTATGTCATGGAGGGCGACCAGACCGAGCTCAACGATTTTATGGGTCAGTGTATCCAAGATGCCTATAAACAGACCTGCTTGCCTGACCCGCAGACTGCACGCGATAGTGGGTCTGCCCGTACATGGCTGTTCGAGGATGAGATGCCCTGGACCGTCGAATCGGGAAGTACGGGTTCGGCGAAGGAGTAGAGACCGCGACTACCACAAAGGTACCCGTCCCCTTTGCAGTAGTTCTCGGTCTGTCTCGATCTGTAACATCTTGGCCGCTAAAAGTGGGCCTGGTGTTACAGATTTAGATTTTTGATCCGGGTGTTTTCTGTTCGTCTCGATTTGTAACAGATGGAGCTCTATTTGCCGAGTAGATGTTACAGATTGAGACAAACGGGCGCCGTTGGTCATTTCGTCTTGATTTGTAACATCTGGAGCCATAAACAGTCGCTAGATGTTACAGATTGAGATAGTAAGGGGACGAGGCCGCAGTGGGTGAGCGTGCCTGCCCCTACCTCTCAATCACTCAGAAAATCTTATATATAGAGACTTAGATTTGTGTATAAGATCGCGCAAAGCTGGCAACAATACTTCTCGAACAACGTGAAGCCGCCCCGTAGGGCGGCCACCCCAAGAGAGGTGATTCCATGAGAATCGATAAGCTAGCAATGACGTCGCGCGAGGCGCTGCAGACCGCCATGAGCACGGCTGCCGATGCGCAGGCCGGCGCGGTGGAGCCGATTCATCTGCTGTCTGCCCTGCTCGGTGCCGGCGAGCGCAATATCTCCGTGATCATCGAGCGCATCGGTGCCGACCCGGCTCAGCTCGCACGCTCCACACAGGATGCCATCGACCACGCGCCCAAGGTTTCGGGCGAGGGCCAGCAGATGGGTCTTTCCAACGAGCTCGTCCGCGTCATCGAAAAGGCCGAGAAGAAGGCCACCAAGATGGGCGACAGCTTTGTGGTGACTGAGCATCTGCTGATGGCGCTTGCCGAGGACAAGGGCGAGGCGGGCCGCGTGCTGCGCGACGCCGGCGTCACCAAGGAGCGCATCGAGCAAGTCTACGAGGAGCTGCGTGGCGATGACCGCGTGACATCTGCCGAGGACAAGACCCAGTTTGAGGCACTGGAGCAGTACGGTCGCAACATCTGCGACCTCGCCCGTGCCGGCAAGCTCGACCCGGTCATCGGTCGTACCGACGAGATTCGCCGTACCATCCAGGTCCTGTCCCGCCGCACCAAGAACAACCCCGTGCTCATCGGCGAGCCGGGCGTCGGCAAGACGGCCATCGTCGAGGGCATCGCCCAGCGTATCGTGGCCGGCGACGTGCCGAGCACCCTGCGCGACCGCGACCTCATCGAGCTCGACATGAGCGCGCTGGTCGCCGGTGCCAAGTACCGCGGCGAGTTCGAGGACCGCTTGAAGGCTGTACTCAAGGAAGTCCAAAAGTCCGAAGGCAAGGTCATCCTGTTCATCGATGAGCTCCATACCATCGTGGGCGCGGGTGCCACCGAGGGCTCCATGGACGCCGGCAACATCCTCAAACCGGCGCTCGCCCGTGGCGACCTGCACGCGATCGGCGCGACCACGCTCGACGAATACCGCAAGTACATCGAGAAGGACGCGGCGCTCGCCCGTCGTTTCCAGACCGTGATGGTGAGCGAGCCTACCGTCGAGGACACCATCTCGATCCTGCGTGGCCTGAAGGAGAAGTACGAGATCTTCCACGGCGTGCATATCACCGATAGCGCGCTCGTGGCAGCTGCCGACCTCTCCGATCGCTACATCGCCGACCGCTTCCTGCCCGACAAGGCCATCGATCTGGTCGATGAGGCGGCAAGCCGCCTGCGCATGGAACTCGACAGCATGCCGGTCGAGATCGACGCCACCACGCGTCAGCTCACCCAGCTGCAGATCGAGGAGCAGGCGCTCATGAAGGAGACCGATGACGCCTCCAAGGAGCGTCTGGAGGCCCTGCGCCAAGAGATCGCCGAGGTCCAGGAAAAACTCAACGTGCAAAAGGCCGGCTGGCTCAACCAGAAGAACGCCATTGACCACGTGCAGGAGCTCAAGGGGCAGCTCGACGAGGCCAAGAGCGAGGAGGAGCGTGCGACGCGCAACGGCGATTTAGGTCGTGCGTCCGAGCTGCGCTACTCCGTGATTCCGGGCCTGCAGCAGCAGATTCAGGATTCCGAGGCTGCGCTCGAGGCACAAAAGCAGCAGGACGGCGAGGGCCTCAACGAACAGGTGACCTCTGATGAGATCGCCGAGGTCGTGAGTGCCTGGACCGGCGTGCCCGTGTCCAAGATGATGCAGGGCGAGCTCGACAAGCTGAAGGGCTTGGAGGGCGAGCTGCATAAGCGCGTCATCGGCCAGGACGAGGCGGTCTCCGCTGTCGCCGCGGCCGTGCGTCGCAGCCGTGCGGGCCTCTCCGATCCGGACAAGCCCATCGGCAGCTTCTTCTTCCTGGGCCCCACCGGCGTGGGTAAGACCGAGCTCGCCAAGGCGCTGGCCGAGTGCCTGTTCGATGACGAGCGTGCGCTCGTGCGTATCGACATGTCCGAGTATATGGAGAAGTTCAGCGTCCAGCGTCTGATTGGTGCGCCCCCGGGATACGTGGGCTACGACGAGGGCGGTCAGCTCACCGAGGCCGTGCGCCGTCGTCCGTACTCCGTGATCTTGCTCGACGAGATGGAGAAGGCTCATCCGGATGTCTTTAACGTGCTGTTGCAGGTGCTTGATGACGGTCGTCTGACCGATGGCCAGGGTCGCCAGGTGTCCTTCAAGAACACGATTATCATCATGACGTCCAACGTGGGCTCCAAGGCCATCGCCGATCTGTCCGGTAAGGACGAGGAGGAGATGCGCCATCAGGTCGACGCTGCCATGGCTCAGACCTTCCGTCCCGAGTTCCTCAACCGTATCGACGATATCGTGGTGTTCCATCCGCTCGGTATGGCGCAGATCGAGAAGATCGTCGACATCCAGCTCGCCGACGTCCGCGCGCGTCTGGCCAAGGAGCGCATGACGCTTGCCATCACCCCGGCGGCCAAGCAGATGCTCGCCGTGGGTGGCCTGGACCCCGTGTTCGGTGCCCGTCCGCTCAAGCGCCTGGTCCAGCGCGAGGTCGTGGACGCCATCGCCGCCGCCATCATCGACGGCACGGTGCGCGAGGGCGATCAGGTGACGGTCGATGCCGGCAAGGACGGCGGCTTTACCGTCGTGTGCGACAACACGCCGGCGGCCACCTACGAGGTTCCCGACGCCGAGTAGATTTTGGGACATGCCTTAAAATCTACCAGCCGTCTCTAAACGCCAAGGGCGGCGGATCCAATTGGGTCCGCCGCCCTTTTTCGTGCGACAATCGATGGTGTTGAACGTGAGCACATGGCAAGGAGCTATTCAGATGAAAGACGAGATCAAGACAAGCGCGCCGGCGGCTGAGGTAGCGCCCGCCGCACCCAGGCCTGCGCCCAAGCCTGCGCCCAAGCCGCGCGACCCCTACATCCGTGCCGAGAACGAGGACGACGACGGCTACGATCCCTACAGCGATCGCCGTCCCGAGCGCGAGCCGATGTTCGAAGCCGATCCGTGGCGCTGAGTGCCACCCAAAAGGCCACCAATAAGTTGCGGTGAAATAGGGATTGTTTTGCGGTTTGACCAGCAAAAACAGTCCCTATTTCACCGCAACTGCGTTGGGGATTTTTCTACAGGGGGAGGGTAGTCATAAAAGCCCCGTCCCAAATTGACTGCTCGGGGAGTCGCATTCGAGCTCGGTTGTCCTCTTAGCCACTCGATATCCTTCGGAGCAATAACGGTGATAAAACTTGCTTAAGTGCTAATCAAACTACACACAATCTTGCTCTCTAGCTAATCAAGAATCAGTATAATTTTGATTAGATAGAGAGCAAGATTGGAGAATCATGGCATTCAACGACTTGATCGCCCAGAAAATAAAGGACTTTGAACAGCAGGGGGTTCCGCAGGTCTTTGAGCGAGACCTTGATCTAGGAAACCCACAGGAGCCAAAGCGCGACAACATCGTAAATGTGATTGTGGGGGCCCGCCGTTGTGGAAAGACGTATCGCCTGTATCAGGAGATGCAGCGGCTTCAGGGCCGGGGCGTCGAGCTTGACCGGATGCTTTACTTTAATTTTGAGGACGAGCGCTTGCGCCCGTATGAGTCATCGCTGCTGGCGGACGTGCTCGATACGTTCTATGCGCTGTATCCTGCTGCTCGAACCGAGGGCGCTTACATTTTCTTTGACGAGATCCAGGAAATTCCCGAATGGGGTGCGTTTCTGCGGCGTGTAGTCGATACGGAGAAAGCGACCGTCTATGTGACGGGATCTTCTTCTAAGATGCTGTCCTCAGAGCTTAAGAGCGAGTTCAGGGGTCGTTCTCTTATACGGGAGCTTTTTCCGTTGAGTTTTTCGGAATACGTTCGGTATAAGACGGGGAGCGTTTTCGAGCCAGATGCGACCTTTTCCCCAAGCGATGCAGCGCTGCTTCGACATCATCTGATCGGATATCTTGAACGAGGGGGATTCATCGCGACGCTTGAGCAGACGCCCGCAGACGCGATTCAGCTGCTACAGGAATATGCTTCGCGAACGGTCGCTATGGACGTCATTGAGCGTTACGACGTCAAGAACCCTCGCCTGGCATCGCTGTTCCTAGCGCGGTGTATGGCATCTTCGGGACGAGAGCTGTCGGTGAACAAAGTGTACAACGAGTTCAAGAGCAGGCAGATACCCGTCAGTCGTAATTCGCTCAGCGACTTACTTGAGTATTATGAGGACGCCTACCTGCTGTTCTCCGTGCCGGAGTTCACGCGTTCACTGGCAAATAACATGCGGTCTGCGTCTAAGGTCTATGCTGTCGACCCTGCGATGTTTGGAGCATTCTCTCCCGCATCGGCATTGGACCAGGGCCAGAGGCTCGAGACCGCAGTGTTCAATGCGCTAAGAAGAAGGACTCCCGCGGTGAGGACCGGCTCGGTCTGCCGCCTGCTGATCAAAGAGAAGAGCAAAAGCCATGAGGTGGACTTTGTGGCTGGGGACGCACTTCTCATGCGGGCTTATAGCCTGATTCAGGTGAGTGTGGATATGGCAAGTGAGAAAACGCGCGAGCGCGAAATTGCCGCGCTTGATGCCTCGATGGCCCAGTTCGATCTTGGCGAGTCGGCAATCGTTACCATGGATGAGCAGGCCGATATTCCATGCGAACACGGTGTGGTACACGTTGTGCCCGCATGGAAGTGGCTCCTTGCCTAATCATCTACGGATCGTGGGGCCAGGACCTCCTGGTCCCTTCATCACGGTTGGGGAGCACCATGATGCGCCCGGCTAGTCCTGGGCTTTGATGCTCGGCATCAGAATCTGGGCGAGGTAGTCGCATTCGAGCTTGGTGGCAGCGTCGGCCTTGCCGTCTTTGCCGACCAGCACGTTCTTGATCTGACTATAGGTGTAGCGGTTGCCGGTCGTGAGCTCGACAAGCTCAACTGCAGTGTCCATGGGGTAGGTCGATACGGGGTCTTGCGTGCGTCCGTTGATGGTCTGGGGCACCACGTACGGATAGACGGGGCCGCTGGCGTAGACGGTGTAGCCGTTGCCGAGGTTTGCCGCACCCAAAACCGCATCGCCCTCATCGGGCGTAAAGCTCTCGCCGTCGCGCACCGCGACAAGCGTCACGAGCGGCGTGTTGGTGTCGCCGTCCAGATAAATGCATAGCGTGCTGCCGTTTTGCCAGGTTGCGACCTTGCCGTACCACTCAACCGGAATATCGAGCTGATACAGGTCCGTTGCCTTATGTCGAGCATCGGCGTCGCGGGCCGCCTGTGCCTCGCGGGAGCTCACGGCGTTGACGGCGGCGTCACGGCGCGCGGTTGCCGCCTGCTGGAGCACCTTTGCGACCGCGGCGGAGTTCACCCCGCCTTCCTCGGCATACTTGGCGGCGGCATCGATCTGGTCGTCAGTCACTGTGTCGGCCGAAGGCACCTTGAGCTTAAAGGTGGCCTGGGCACTCAAATCCTGCCCATCGCTCTTAATGGTGACCTGCGCCTTGGTGGTCGGCACGGTGTAAATGGTACCGTCGGCTGCGATGGGGGACCCAGCGATGGAGAGCGTATAGTCGCCGGGCAGCAGCTTAATGCCGCGACCGTGTTCGTCAACGTAGAGCGTTTCGCTCACGGAAGAACCGTCGGAATCCTGGCCGCTCGCCTGCACGGGAATCTTGGAACCAGTTGAGCAGTCGAGCCCTGCGGCATGCACGCCAATCTGCACCGACATCATCGTGTGCGCACTGGCGGCGACAGCGGCAGCCTGCTCTTGCTGATATCCGTTCCAGGCAGCATAGCCTGCGCCGCCGGCGACGAGCGCGACGGCCACAACGCCAGCAACCATCAGGTTGCGGCGCTTGGGCGATATCTTGCGGTGACGGGCCTCGGCCTCATGTGCCGAAGGAACAGACGGTAGGGGGATATCGCCCATGGCGATGGTCTCGTCCACGGCAGGCGCGGAGCCCAGGCCAGGGAGCTCGCGGGTCAGCGAATCTTCGGCCGGCAAGTTGTCGAGCAGGATGGTTTCTTCGCTCGTGTCGGATTCGGGCTGGTCGTCGGCCCTGCTATCGTCCTCTTCGGCTTCGGCTTCGGCTTCGGCTTCGGCTTCGGCTTCGTCAGGAGCGTCTTTGGCGTCGCTGACTTCGTCCTCGGTGTCTTCGTGCGCCTCGTCCTGTGCGTCGACGGCCGAATCGCTAAACGAGAGCTCGTCTAGCGCAATCCGGTCTAGGCTCTCCAGGGCCTCGGCACACGCTTCTGCATCTTGGGCCGCATCCTCTTGGCCCATCGTTTCATCTTTCATATATCCCCCAAGCTCAATATCGGGACAACACTGTACCCAAAAACGGGACCCTATAGGGCCGCCGCAGGATTTGAAATCCGATTTTATATATGCGCGTGTTTTTGAATGCAAGCGGGATGAAAAAAGCCCCCGGAAAGCGAGCGAAACGCTTTCCGGGGGCTCTGCGAGACATTGGATTGAAAAGCCTGGCGGGCGGGCCTATGTCCAAGTGCCAACAGCGACCAGCGCGTTACTCGGCGTGCGCGTAATCAACCTTGGCGCGGCGAGCGGTGGCCTTCTCCCAATCGCTGGTGCCCTCAAAGACATCCTGCTTGTAGGGATTGCGGCCGAGCTTCTTGGCACGGTAGGCGATGTAGATGATCGCGGCAACGTTGGCGACCAGCGCGGCGACCGAGACCGCGGTGGCGGCGCCGGGGTCGAGCGTGGAGTGGGTCACAAAGATGGACTCCTCCTGGAAGTACGGGAACACCTGGGCAAACATGCACCAAATAGCAAGCGTAAAGGCGCGGTTCTGAATCCAGCCGCCCTTGTTCCAGATAAAGGCGGCGACGGTGGGCGCCAGCAGCAGCGCAAAGCCGCAGAACCAAGAGTGGGTGGGCAGGCAGTTGTAGGTGTAGCAGAAGTTCCAGATATCGTAGGCGATGATGTAGACCCAAGTCATGTCGGGCCACAACATGTCGGTCTGATCCTCGGAGGCGTAGACGCTCCACCAACCGGTCATGCAGAAGATGTTGATGAGACCGGCGATGCCGTTGAACACGTTGTTCCAGCCGGCAAGCTGCGTAGCACCTTCGGAGGTGACCCAAGTGGACTGGCCCAGGACAAAGAAGTGATAGGCGCTCTCGAAGTCGGACACGACGGCGATCAAGATGTTGATGGCGACGATCACAAACGGCCACGCGCGGAACCAATGCGCCTTGCCGATCTTTCCCCACTGGTACTTAATGGCGATGAAGCCCCAGCAACCGGCCAGCGCCGCGTATACCTTGGCGTAGTGGAACCAGCTGTTCTGGTATACATGGGTGGGGTTGGTGAGCGCCCACTCGGCGCCCTGTGAGACGCCGATGGCGATGGCGACGCAGTAGATGGTCATGGCCAGCGGAGCCACGCCAAAGATGATTGCCGCGCCCAGCTTGGTGCGGCGGCCGACCTCGTTGAGCACGATCAGGCCAATAAAGACCATGGCCCAGCCGGCCCAGTGGATAAGGGTATCGCTACCCCAAACATCGAACAGCATGCTGCTCTCCTTTCACACGCCCGCGGCCCCTCTTCTGATCGCGGGCAGTTTGGCCAAATGTCGTCAGTTCTGGGGCTTGCGCTCCGGATACTTGGCGGTGTAGCCCTCGATGTGGAGCGTCGAGGCGATGATTTCCTTGACCGTCTCGTCGGGCACATCGGGGTGCGTGCGGATATACATCAAAAGACCCATGATGAGGGTGTAGAACGTTTCGTAGACATGGTCGATGCGCAGCTCGTGATGGGCGACAAAATCCATCACGGTGGTGTCGCAGATATACTGCGCCACGCGCTGAACCACGTTGTGCAAAAAGCCGCCGTAGAGCGCGCCGCTGCTTGAGGTGAGCGTACTCGGCAGCTCGTGGCCGCTGGCGACCAGACGCTTAAAGAGCGGGGCGACGGTGTCGAGCGCGCCTTCAATATCACCGACGATGCGGTTGGCATTCCACTGCTCGAGCTCGGAGATAAAACCGTCGATTGCCTCGTCCATAACAGCGGTGACGGCGGCGTCCATGTCGGCGAAGTAGTGGTAGAACAGCGAGCGCGTGCAGCCGGCTCGCTTGGTCACGGCCGATACCGATAGGTGGGACACGCCCAGCTCGGAGCTTACGGTGCGCACGGCATCGAGGATCTCGCGACGGCGTTCGTCGCCCGTCAGGCGCTTTGCCGCGCTATCGGATGCGGGGACGGCATCGACCACAGAGGTATCTGCTGTGTTGTTGCCCATGTTTTGCCGCCTTTCATCCTCTTTTGCCTGACCGTTCGCCTAACAGTCTTGAATATTGTTGACGGTTCGTCAATACTGTTTTTGACACAATGTCAACAATGGCGGGTGAACGGCATGGGGGCACGTCTGGCCTGCAAAAAAGAGGGGCGCCGCGGCCTCGCCGGGCTGTGGCAAGAGAAGGGACAAACATGATTCTCAACGGACCGGGAATTAGCTACACCGAGCCCGACATCGGTTCGGAGTTCGTGCCGCCGCTGCCGGAGCATCCGCGCGAGGCAATCGTCAAACTGTGTGAGCATTGCACCAACCGTCTGCTGCATCGCGACGAGCTGCTGGGCTACGAGTACTGGTCGTTTGCCGAGGCCGCAACCGACGAGCAGGCCGAAGTGCTCTGCAAGATGAAGATGCGCCGTCCCTATACGCTGCCCGAGATGGTCAAGCTCACCGGCATGCCCGAGGCCGATATCGAGAAGATGCTCGACGACATGAGCTACACGGGTCTGCTCGAGTACAACTGGGAAAACCCCGAGCGCGCCAAGCAGTGGGTGCTGCCCATGCTGGTGCCGGGTTCTGCCGAGTTCCTCAACATGCGCGTGAGCCAGCTCGAGGAGCACCCGGTCTACGCTAAGTTCTTTGAACAGGCATCCAAGGGCCCGCTGTCCAAGGCCACGCCGATGGTGCCGCCCGGAGGCGCCGGTATCGGCATGCACGTCATTCCGGTCGAGAAGGCCATTGACGCCGCGAGCACCTCGGTGCCTATTGAGCATATCGAGCACTGGCTCGACAAATACGAGGGCAAGTATGCCGCCAGCACCTGCAGTTGCCGCGCGAGCCGTCGCGTGATGGGTGAGGGCTGCGCCGACGACCCGGCCGATTGGTGCATCGCCGTGGGCGATATGGCCGACTACGTGGTCGAGACCGATCGTGGCCATTACGTGACCCGCGACGAGGTTTACGACATCCTGCGCCAGGCCGAGGACAACGGCTTTGTGCACCAGATCACCAACATCGACGGCGAGAACAAAATCTTCGCCATCTGCAACTGCAACGTCAACGTGTGCTACGCCCTGCGCACCTCGCAGCTGTTCAACACGCCCAACCTGTCGCGCTCGGCCTATGTCGCCAAGGTCGAGAAGGACAAGTGCGTGGCCTGCGGTCGCTGCGTTGAGGTGTGCCCGGCCGGTGCCGCTAAGCTGGGCCAGAAGCTCTGCAGCAAAAAGGCCGGCGGACAGGTGCCCGAGTATCCGCGCCAGGAACTGCCCGATGCCACCAAGTGGGATCACACTAAGTGGTCGCCCAACTACCGCAACGATAATCGTATCGAAACGCACGAGTCCGGCACCGCGCCCTGCAAGACGGCTTGCCCCGCGCACGTTGCCGTTCAGGGCTATCTGAAGCTCGCGGCGCAGGGCCGCTATGACGAGGCCCTAGCACTCATTAAGCGCGAGAACCCGCTGCCCGCCATCTGCGGCCGTGTGTGCAACCGCCGCTGCGAAGACGCCTGCACCCGCGGCCGTGTGGACGCCGCCGTGGCTATCGACGAGGTCAAGAAGTTCATCGCCCAGCGCGATCTTGATGCCGCGACCCGCTATGTCCCGCCCGTGGTGACGCCGACGCGCGCTGGCGGCTTCGATCAGAAGATCGCCATCATCGGTGCCGGTCCCGCCGGCCTGTCCTGCGCTTTCTACCTGGCCGAGAAGGGCTACAAGCCTGTCTTGTTCGAGAAGAACGAGCGCCCGGGCGGTATGCTTACCTACGGTATTCCCAGCTTTAAGCTGGAGAAGGACGTTATCGAGGCCGAGGTCGAGATCATTCGCCTGATGGGTGCCGAGTTCCGCTATGGCGTGGAGGTCGGCCGCGATGTGACGCTCGACGAGCTGCGCGAGCAGGGCTTTAAGGCCTTCTACGTGGCTATTGGCTGCCAGGGCGGCCGCCTTGCCGGTATTCCGGGCGAGGATGCCGAGGACGTGACCGTGGCCGTCGACTTCTTGCGCGAGGTCAACAGCGGCAAGATCGACGCGCTGCCCGGCCGCACCATCGTGGTGGGCGGCGGCAACGTGGCCATCGACGTGGCCCGCAACGCCTGCCGCCTGGGCTCCGAGCACGTTGAGATGTTCTGCCTGGAGAGCGAGGCGCAGATGCCCGCCAGCGAGGAAGAGCGTCGCGAGGCCATCGAGGACGGCGCACACATCAGCTGCGGTTGGGGTCCCAAGGAGGTTCACCTGGACGAGGCCGGTCGTGTGTGCGGTATCACCTTTAAGCGCTGCACGCGTGTCTTTGACGACGAGGGCCGGTTTGCGCCCGAGTACGACGAGAGCGACCTGCGTCGTGTCGATGCCGACCGTGTCGTCATGTCGATTGGCCAGTCCATTGTGTGGGGCGACCTGCTGGCTGGCTCCAAGGTGGAGCTTGGCCGCGGCCAGGGTGCCCTTGCCGATCCCCAGACCTACCAGACCGCCGAGCCCGACATCTTTGTGGGCGGCGACGTCTACACCGGTCCGAGCTTTGCCATCGACGCCATCGCTGCCGGTCACGAGGCCGCCGTGTCCATCCATCGCTTTGTGCAGCCGGGCTCCACGCTCACCATCGGCCGCAACCAGCGCCACTACACCGCGCTCGACCGCGACGATGTCGTGATCGAGAGCTACGACAACGCGAGCCGCGAGGTGGCACATGTCGACCGCGAGCGCGAGAAGGCCGCGCCGTTTAGCGAGTACGTCGAGACCTTTACCGAGGAGCAGGTGCGCGCCGAGACCGCTCGCTGCTTGGGCTGCGGTGCCTCGATCGTCGACCCCAACAAGTGCATCGGCTGCGGTCTGTGCACCACCAAGTGCGCGTTCGACGCCATCCATCTGGATCGCGACCGCCCCGAGTGCTCCACGATGGTCAAATACGAGCAAAAGCTCCCCAGCCTGGGTAAGTATGCGCTCAAGCGTGCAATTAAAATCAAATTTGGGAAGAAGTAAAAGAACCTAACAAGAAAGCGAACGGCGCAGGGGGCGGTTGGACAGCGAGCGAATCCCAGGCGTGGCGAGGTGCCTTGAAAGAGGAGGGCATAGGGCTTTTGCCCATGCCCGACGATTGAAAGGCAGATCGCCCGTCTGGGGCTCGCGCAGCGTCAAATCGACCGCCGTTCGTTAGAACGGCGGAAGAAAAAGTGCACGAATTGGGAATCGTTTATCACATCATTCGCGATGTTGAGAACGTGGCGCGCGCCAATGGCGTGAGTCGCGTTTCGAGCGTCACGCTGCTGCTGGGCGAGGTCTCGGGCGTCGTTTCCGACTTGCTGCTCGACGCTTGGCGCTGGGCGGCAGATAAAAAGTCCATCACCGAGGGTGCGGAGCTTATTGTGGAGCCCGTCGAGGCCGTGACACATTGCGAGGCGTGCGGCCGCGACTATGCGACAGTCGAGCACGGCAAGACCTGTCCCCATTGCGGTAGCGGCGATACCTATCTGCTCCAGGGTCAAGAGGTCATGATCAAGCAGATCGAGACCTCCGACGAGGACCCGGCGGGCGCTGCCCCCGATGGCCCTTCCGACGCCCCCGACGCCGTCGACGCCGCCAACCCCCTCCACATCGCCTAACTTCTGTCTCTTATACACATCTGACGCTGCCGACG
>CABSMZ010000029.1 GCA_902478875.1 uncultured Collinsella sp. | reverse complement strand
GTCAGATGTGTATAAGAGACAGGGTCCACACCTATCATAAGCTGCAGCTCGACTGCCTGTTTATGCTGGGCGGTAACGGCTCCACCAAGACCGCCAACCGCCTGCGCGAAGAGGGCCTCAACGTTATCGCCCTGCCCAAGACCATCGATAACGACACCTGGGGCACCGAGCTGACGTTTGGCTTTACGAGCGCCATCGACGTCGCCACCAAGTGCATCGACGACATTCACACCACCGCCTCGAGTCACGGCCGCGTGTTCGTTATCGAGATCATGGGCCACAAGGTTGGCTGGATCCCGCTGTACGCCGGCGTCGCGGGCGGCGCGGATGTCATCTTGATTCCCGAGATCCCCTACGACATGGACAACGTCATCAAGACCATCGAGCATCGCATGGAGACCGGCAGCCGCTTTACCATCGTAGCCGTCGCCGAGGGTGCTATCTCCAAGGAGGACGCGGCGCTGTCCAAGAAGGAGTACAAGAAGAAGCTCGCCGAGCGTACGAGCCCGTCAATCGTGTACGACATCGCCAAGGAGATCGAGGCCAAGACCGGTCGCGAGACCCGCGTCGCCATCCCCGGCCACACGCAGCGCGGCGGCCAGCCCGACGCCCAGGACCGCATCTTTGCGACCCAGTGCGGCGTCGAGGCAGCGCTCGGCTGCCTACGCGGCGAGTTTGGCTACATGATTGCCCTGCGTGACGGCAAGATGTGCCACATGCCGCTCGAGGAGGTCGCCGGCAAGCTCAAATATGTCGACCCCCAGAGCGACCTGGTGCGCGAGGCCAAGGCGTTGGGCATCAGCTTCGGCGACGAATAACCTCGGCCGAAATCCATCCCATCGGGCCCTCCGACCCCGCCCGACGTATTTCGATTTGGCTCCTCCCTTGACTTCGTCAAAGGTCGCCAATCGAAATCGTCGGGCGGGATCGGAGGGCCCTGCGTTTACATACTCGCCGGGGCTATTCGTCTTCTTGCTGCGGGTGCCTGGGCCGGAATTGAGTTGCGGTGAAATAGTTCCCGCTTAGCCCGCAAATGGCTGAATCTAGAAACTATTCCACCGCAACTTACTGAGTGGGGACTCTTGGCTGCTACTTGCACTGACATTTGTCCCAAAATGGCTGGTCGTTAGGGATTGCTACCGGTAGTTGCGGTAGGGTTGGGGCAGATTCTAACTAGAAATGGTGGTCGCTACCGGTTGTTCTCGGCATACTCGGCTCATACGATTCGACCATCAAACGAAAGGAACCACCATGGATCTTGCGATGGCACAGCGCCTCGTCGATCGCCGTAAAGCTGCCGGCCTTTCTCAGGAGGCGCTTGCTGCCCAGCTGGGCGTAAGCCGCCAGGCTGTTAGTAAATGGGAGCGCAGCGAGTCCTCACCCGATACCGATAACCTCATTGCGCTCGCCGCGCTGTATGACGTGTCGTTGGACGAGCTGTTATATGGGGAGGCGGTGGCTAGCGCTGATGACTCACAGGCTGATGATGAGGCACAGAACAGCAACGCCGGCACCAAAGCTTCAGATAAGGCTGAAGAGGCTGAGGCTTCTACTGAGCACGCTGATTGCAGCGATAAGCCACTTGTCGATATTTCCCTCGCGCGCGGTATCCACGTCATTGATCCCAATAAAGGCGAGGAAGTCCATGTTGGCTGGAGCGGCATCCATGTGACCAACGAGCGCAAGGGCGAAGAGGTGCATGTGGGGCCGGACGGCGTGCATATCGATACGCTTGAGGACGATGGACATAGCGTACGCACCAATGACGACGGCACCGTCACCATCGACGGCGAGACGTTTTCCAGCTGGAAGGAAGCACACGACAAGCTCGACCATCATGGCAAGCATTTCCACACCAAGGTCGGACGTGCATGGAACAAATTCCCCTTCCCCGCACTTGTCACTCTCGCCTATCTGGTGCTCGGCATTGTCTACGGCACATGGGGCATGGGGCTTTTCCTCGTCTTTCTGGTTCCCGTCTACTACGCGATTGGTGACTTCATCGATCGGCGCCACCTGTCTAAGCTGATCGAGGCCATCTACCCGGCAGCCGCCATCGCTTGGTTCCTCTACATGTGGCTCTGTTTGGGACAGCCCCATCCTGCATGGATCATCCTCATCACGATTCCCGTCATAAAGGCGCTCATGCGCTGGTGCCGCAAACAATGGAAGTGCCGCAAACAGGCCTAACACGCTCCGACCCACCAGCACCCAACCACCCCCGCCCTTCTCCTAAGTTGCGGTGAGATAGGGACTGTTTTGAAGCTCCAAAGCGCCAAACAGTCCGTATATCACCGCAACCTACAAACAACTGGGTCAGTTCCGGCACGGAGATTAGCATTGAGCTGACCACGCGCCAAGAAAAGGGCCTATTTACTACGTTTAACTCGAGAGGGCCGACCATACCCGCCTTTTCCGAATATTTGCAAGCCCTCTACCTGCGGTTTTAATTTCATAATCTTTGTCATGGTCGAGGGTGTGGTAGCAAACGTAGTAGATAGGCCCGTTTTGCGGCATACGACCCATTCAAGCCCAATCTCGAAGGCTAAAGAGAGCCTCTCATCCACGCCTGCGAGCGAAAGCCAAATAGAATGAAAGGCAAATGGAAAGCCCGTTTGACGGGGCAAACGCCGGGCCACCTAATGGTTGTCCGGCGTTTGCCCAGATAAAACCTGCCAAAATAAACCTGTCCCTTTTTGGCAGGCTACTCGGCGCTCTTGAGGGCGCCGACCATGTCGATCTTGTTGAGCGTTCGGTTGGTGGCGAGGTTGACGATGATCGTAAAGCCGAAGGAAAGCACCACGGCAAGCACGTAGCTCAGCGGCTCGACTTCGACGTCAAAGTACAGCGACGGCATCTGCAGGATGTACGTAAAGCTCTCGGCAAGCAGGCCACCCAGCGGCACGCCCAGCGCGGCGCCAATCGCCGTGAGGATCAACGTCTCCTTGTTGACGTAGTGGTGCACCTCGCCACGGCGGAAGCCCAGCACCTTGATGGTCGCCAGCTCGCGTTCGCGCTCCGAAATATTCGTATTAGACAGCGTAAACACCACCACAAACGACAGGCACGCCGCCATAAAGGTCACAAGCACCACGACCGAGTTGATGATGGTGAAGTTGGCCTCATAATTCTCCCAATGCTCGGACGTACTCGAAATTGTGAGCCAACCGTCACTCTTAAGCTTCTTGCTAAACGCAATCTGGTCAGCCGACGAACCCTTAAGCAACACAAAGACGCCGTTAAGGCGTGCACTTCGACCGAACGCGCGCTCATAGGTGCCCTGCGTCATGTAAAGCGTGTTGCCTAGATAGTTGAGCGAGATGTCGCTGACTTTGACCTTGGCAACATTGAGCGACGAATCCTGGACGTGAGCCGTGTCACCCGGCTTGATCCCCAGCACCAGCTGAGAGCTCTTGCTCAAATACACGTCTCCGTCACGCAGGGCGAGCGGTTCTTTGGGCTCATCCTCCAGGCGCACGTAATCGCCCAAGTCACCCGTGCGGTCATCGGGCACCACGATCAGCTGCACAGTCTCGCTCTTACCGCCAAACGTAAAGGTGACGTTGTCGGTCATAATCGGCAGCGTCGAAGTCACAGTCACGTTGGAATCATTGGCTGCACTGCGCTCATCCAGTGCCGCGCACGTCTGCGAAAAATCATCGGGATTGGCAACCGCCAGCAGGTCATAGCGCGTGATATGCCCGTACTGCTTGGGCGACAACGCGACCGACGTATCACGGATGCCCATACCGCAAATCACAAGCGCCGTGCAGCCCGCAATGCCAAAGATGGTCATAAAGGCGCGCTTTTTGTAGCGGAATAAGTTGCGTGCAGCGACCTTGTTCAAAAAGCTCATGCGGTGCCAGATAAAGCCGATGCGCTCGAGCAGAATGCGCGAGCCGGCGCGCGGGGCCTTGGGGCGCATGAGCGAGGCTGGGGTCTCGGCCATCTCGTGGCGGCAGGCGATAATCGTGGCGCCCACCACGCCCACGGCAAACAGCGCTACCGACACGAGTGATGACACGATGTCGTACGAAAGCAACATCTGGGGCAGCGAGTACATGTCGTCGAACACCGTAAACAAGAACAGCGGCAGACCCACAAATCCGATGATATTGCCGAGCACGCCACCGATCAGACACGCCCACAGCGAGTAGTCCACATATTTGGACAGGATACGCCCGCGTGAATAGCCGAGTGCCTTGTACAGGCCAATAAGCGTGCGCTCCTCCTCGACCATGCGGGTGGCGGTGGTGAGGCTGATAAGCACGGCGACGATAAAGAAGATGAATGGGAAAACCGTGGCGATGGCCTCGATCGAGGAACTATCGCTCTCCACGCTCGAGTAGCTTGCGATATTGCCGCGGTCCTGGATGTACCAGGTGCATTCGCCCAGATCAGAGAGCTCGGCGCGGGCATCGGCAAACTGCTGGTCGGCGGCGGCACGACGCTGGTCCAGGTCGACTTGAGCCTGTGCACGCTCGTCGCTGCCCTCGGCCATGCGGTTGATGTTGTCCTGCTCGATCCCAAAGACCATATTCGCCTGACGCTCAGCCGCGTCCAAACTCGCCGGCGTGTCGACCGTCAGCTCCTGAGCGCGCGCCTTCTCACGCTCCTCGCGGATCTTCTCGATATTGCCCTTGACCTCATTGATCTTTGCCGTGTAGGCATCCGAATAGGAGTTGAGGCTCTTGGCTCCCTCGACGATCACGTGGACCGCGGAGTAGGACGACGACGTCGCGGCATCCTCGCTCACGTAGAACTTGTAGTCCGCAGTCGAAGCAGCACGAAAGGCGTTGACGGTCGAGTCGGAGCTCACGTCGGTAGGATCGAGAACCTCGGCCGTGATGGTATAGTCTCCATCGGCAAACTGGTCCTTGGCGCTTTGGTTCGACGAGCTCGCATCGTTGGCGGCAAAGCTCACCGTATCGCCGATTTTCTTGCCAGAAGCCTTCAAAAAACGTGAGGTCACTGCCACTTCGCCCGAAGTCTCGGGCAGCTCGCCGCGTACTAGCACCGGTTGGTCAATATTCTCTTTGGAGAGGCTCTGTACGACGACACGCTCGCGCGTCGTACCCACGGCGGTATAGGCGGTCTCGGTATAGATGCCCTCGGCCGTCTCGACGCCATCGACCTCTTGGATCGCAGCAAGATCGTCATCGGTCAGACCATAGGTCGACTGCACGTTGATGTCATAGACATTCTGCTGGTCAAAATAGGCGTCGACCGAATCACACAGGTCCTCGCAGCCCGCCTTAAGGCCGCACATCACGCTCACGCCAAGCGCGGTGATCACAACGATAGACAAGAAGCGTTTGAGGCTGCCGCGAATCGTGCGGTAGATGCCACGGCGAAAAACCGTCGGCACCATATCGTTTGAGCTTTGGGCGGTACGGTAGGTCGTAAAATCCTGCTCGCGCTCCGTGTTCTGCGCGTCGCGGCGTTGACTGTTTTGGCGGTCCTGATTCATGGGCGCTACCACTCGATCGTCTCGATAGGCACAGGATTTTGCTGGACCGTCTCGCTCTCCACGCGGCCGCTCTTAAAGCGGATCAGGCGATCGGCCATGGGCGCCAGCGCAGAGTTGTGGGTGATGATGATGACCGTAATGCCTTGCTTGCGGCAAGTGTCCTGTAGCAGCTGCAAGATCTGCTTGCCAGTTTTGTAGTCGAGTGCACCCGTAGGCTCGTCGCACAAAAGCAGCTTGGGGTTCTTAGCCAGCGCGCGGGCGATGGATACGCGCTGCTGCTCGCCGCCCGAAAGCTGCGCCGGAAAGTTAGCGAGGCGGTCGCCCAGGCCAACCTGGCGAAGCGTTTGCTCGGCATCGAGCGAATCGGGGCAGATCTGCGCCGCGAGTTCGACGTTCTCAAGCGCCGTCAGGTTAGGGACCAGATTGTAGAACTGAAAGACAAAGCCGACGTCAGCGCGACGGTATTCCACAAGCTGAGCCTCGTTGGCAGAGCTCACGTCACGCCCGTCCACCGTCACGGTGCCAGAAGTTGCCGTGTCCATGCCGCCCAGAATGTTGAGGGCCGTGGTCTTGCCGGCGCCCGAAGCACCCAGAATGATGGCGAGCTCGCCGCGCTCGACCGTAAAGCTCGCGCCGTCGAGCGCGTGGATGCGGGCGTCGCCCTCGCCGTATGCCTTGATGACGTCTTTGAATTCGATATAGGCCATCGATTAATTCCCATCTGGTCGGATAACTCTTTAGTATTACCCATTTCCCACCTACCAAAAAGGGACAGGTTTATTTTGGCAGGTTTTATATGGGGAAACGAGGGCGCGGGCGGGCGCCAAGACTGTCCCAAGGCAACCATTTGACCCAAACCGCGCCCGCCGCTATGATGCCGCTGCGGAATGATTGTCTCCGTTGGGTGCGTCAGTAAAACTGTCGCGTCGCCCTAAACCGCCTTGTTGCTGATGACTTCTGCTGTTGCGTGATATCCCTTGGGCATCACGCCGCGGCAGGAGTCTTTTTTGTTTTGGAGGAGAAGTGTCGGAAAGCAGCGCATCGAGCAGAATTAAACGCCTGGTCAACACCTATAGTTGCCTCGTGCTTATGGGTGCCGTCGGAATCCCTATCGGCGTTATCGTTGGCGCCATCTGTGCCCTTTTTGGTCGTGTGCTCCTGGCAATTGGCGCCTTCCGTGACGAGCACATCGTACTGCTCCTTCCCTTCCTCGCCCTCATGGGCTTGGCCATCGTATTTGCCTACCGCACCTGGGGCAAAGGCACCGATCGGGGCATGAGCTTAGTATTCGACGTAGGTCACGGACGCGAGGACGTCATCTCCCCGCGTCTGGTGCCACTCATTATGCTGAGCACGTGGGCCACGCATCTCTTTGGCGGCAGCGCGGGACGCGAAGGCGTAGCCGTGCAGATCGGCGCAACCGTCTCGCATTGGATCGGCCGACGTCTACCTTTCCGAGAACCCGGCAACACGTTTTTGCTTATCGGCATGGCCGCCGGCTTTGCCGGACTCTTCCGAACGCCCCTCGCCGCCACGGTCTTTGCGGTCGAGGTGCTGGTCGCCGGACGCATGGAATACCGCGCGTTGTTTCCCGCGCTTACGGCTTCGCTTGCCGCAAGCATGACCTCCGGCGCCCTGGGGCTCGAGAAGTTTGAGGTCGCCATTACCGCCTCGTATGCGCTCGACCTCCCCGGTCTTGGACGGCTGGCGTTGTTGGGTATCGCGTTTGGTATGGTAGGTGGCGCTTTTGCCTGGTGCCTTGCCCATGCCAAGACTCTTGCAGCGCGGCTGCTCCCCAGCCCTTACATACGCGTTGCCGTTATGGGCCTTGCGCTGTCGGCGATTCTGTTCGTTCTGTGGCAGGGGCGATACTGCGGCCTTGGCACCAACCTGATATCGGCGGCGCTCAACGGTGACGGCAAGGTCACCATCATGCCTTGGGACTGGGCGCTCAAATTCACACTCACCATCGCCACGCTTGCCGCAGGATATCAAGGTGGTGAGGTGACGCCGTTGTTCTCCATCGGAACCAGCCTGGGTGTCGTGCTCGCCGGAATTCTCGGCATGCCCGTCGAGCCCTGCGCCGCGCTGGGATACGCCGCCGTCTTTGGCAGCGCCACCAACACGCTACTCGCGCCGATCCTCATTGGCTGCGAGGTCTTCGGTTTCGGTAATCTGCCGATGTTCTTCATCGTCTGCGTTGTGGCTTATCTGTTCAACATGGACAAATCGATCTACGCCCTGCAGGAGCACAGCCGCACCCGATAAACAGGGCGTTTGCCACCAAAAAACGCGCACGACAGGCCGGGCCCGCCGCGCGCGTCATCCTATACACGATTAGTTATTGTTGTTGGTCATCGAAGCCACTGCTGCCGCAAGATTGGAAATGGGCATTGTCTGCAGCCAGATGCGCCCCGGACCGGTGAGCACAGTGTTAAACACGCCTTCACCGCCAAACATGATGTTTTTGACGCCCTTGACCATCTGCGCGTCGATGCTCACCGTCTCCTCAAAGCCGGCCACGTTGCCGGTATCTACAATCATTTGCTGGCCAGCAGCAAGCTCGTACTCAACTAGGTCGCCGTCGATCTCGGCAAAGGCAATACCCGAGCCCGTGAGCTTTTGCATGATAAAACCCTCGCCGCCAAAGACGCCGGTCTTTGCCTTCTTGTTAAAGTGGATGCTCAGCTCAACACCACTTTCCGCGGCAAGGAACGAACGCTTCTGCAAAATCCAGCTCTTACCAGGGCCAATCTCGATCGGTATAATGCGGCCGGGGAAGCAAGAGCCAAACGCAATCATGCCATCGCCGTGCGCGGTCCAAATGTTTTGGAACAACGCCTCACCCGAAAAAGCCTTAGAGAACATCTTGCCTATGCCACCGCCCGAGGTGGACATCTCCATGTTGGGGGTCATCCAGACCATGGCACCGCTTTCGGTGATCATGGATTCGCCGTCGCTAAGGTTACACGTAACAACCGGGAAAGCCCCTCCGCCGATCTCGTACTGCATGACCGTCTCCTTTCCTTCGGGAGCCGAACAACGATGTCCATATTTTAGCAGTTAGAGGTGCGTTTATTTGGGTCGGTGGCGTTCATGGCGCCGATCACCGCCAGCCTCCGCTGCCGTCTGCACAGATAAAACCTGCCAAAATAAACCTGTCCCTTTTTGGCAGGTTTTAGAGGCGGACGGTGAAGGTGATCTGATGATCGTGGCCGGATACGGTGGCGGATCCGCCATGGGCTTCGGCGATGGCACGCACCACGGATAGGCCCACGCCCGAGCCGCCCGTCTTGGAGCTGCGCGACACGTCCGCACGATAGAAGCGGTCGAACAATCGGTCCAGGTCGCCTTCGGGCAGCTCGTCTACAGCGTTCGATACGACAAGCTCTGCCGAGCCTTTGCCCGCACCGCGCGAAACGGCGCGCAGACTCAACTCGATCACGCTGCCCTCGCTCGCATAGCGCGTGGCATTGTCCAGCAGCAACTCAACCACCTGCGTCACCGCCGCAGCATCGGCATGAGCGCGCACGCCGGTCGCGACCGACATCGACAGGCGCTTGCCGCGCGAGACCGCCACCGATTCAAACGGCGCGGCTGCCTTGTCAACTGCCTCCGAGAGATCGATCGACGCCATGGTAAAGCCCGCCGAGCCCTCGTCCATGCGCGCCAAAAATACCAGACGCTCCGTAAGTGCCGTCAGTCGCGCCACCTGCTCGTGAATGCTCTGCGTCCACTCACTCTCGCCGCTCTCAATCTCCTGTACCTCGTTGGCGGCATCGATCACAGCGAGCGGCGTCTTGATCTCGTGGCTTGCATCGGTAATAAATCGCTTTTGCTTGCTGTAGCTCTCGACCATCGGTCGAATCACGGCACCCGACGCGACCGTTACAATTGCCAGCACCGCCAGCCAGCCAATACAGCTGATTGCCACACTCGCGTTCAAAAACGAATGGAAACTTGCAAGCTCGCGCGAACAGTCCACGAACACATAGGTGATCTCGTCGTCCTGGACGTCGGTCGTATAACGATAATTGCCAGAGAAGCCCGAGGTCCAGCCCTTGGCATGCAGCCTTGCGGCAATACTGGCGGCACGCTTGGCGCCCACCGCGGCAATGCGGGCGGTATTGACATCGACCACCTGCCCTTCGACAAGCGTCACCGTAAAGTAGCGCGTGTCGAAGGGAGACTCCGCCGTCATGCCTTCAAAATGTCCCACGCGAGCGCCCACTCGATCGCCATCCGCAACCATGCCGGTGCTCGTATCCCCGCCATTGCCGGAATCGGTCCTGGACTCGTCTTCCCAATCGATGCTGCCCTTGCCTGCCAGGATATAGTCCAGACGCGCATCAGCCATTTTGCAGACATGCGAATAATTGACGATGTTGATGCCGGCGATGATGAGCGTGAGCACCACGGTCACGGCGCCCATGGCAACGAGGATAAACTTGCGACGCAGACGGCGGCCCAATGCGTCAACAGAATTAGCCCGCCCCTTACTACTCGAGGCGGCGTGAAACCACTCCGTCATGCGCTTGCACCACGCGCTCGCGCTCACGCTTATTCGCCTTCCTCGACAACCTCGAGCGAATAGCCCTGGTTGCGCGACGCGCGAATGGCAACGTTGGCACCAAGCGCCGTCAGCTTTTTGCGCAGGTACGAGATATAGACCCACACCACGTTGGCGCCTTCGGGCGCGTCCTCACCCCAAACCTCGAGCATCAGACGTTCAGTGGGCATGCGCGTGCCGGCGTTGCGCATAAAGAGTTCCATAAGCTGAAACTCGCGATTGGCCAGGTGCTCCTCGCCCAAAGGTCCCACAAGCGTGCAAGCCGCCGTGTCGAGGCGCACGTTACCCACGCTGAGCGTCGTGGCGTCAATTGCCGTCGCGGCACGCGTCATGGCACGAATACGCGCAAGCAGTTCCTTGGCGGCAAACGGCTTGGTCAGGTAATCGTTGGCACCGGCATCCAGGCCCTCGACCTTATCGGACACCTCGCTTTTTGCCGTGAGCATGATGATGGGCAGTCGCTTTCCGGCGGCGCGTGTACGCTTGAGCACCTCGATGCCGTCCATGCCGGGCATCATGATGTCCAGGATTGCGGCGTCGTAATCGTTGGTGAGTAGATTCTCGAGCGCCGTCAAGCCGTCGAGGGCGGTGTCAACCTCGTAGTCGCTATGTTGAAGAATCGCGGTGAGGGCGCGGGAGAGACCAGGTTCGTCCTCGGCAAGCATCAGCTTCATAGTTGCTCCTTTGGCGCATGGCTCTACAGGTTTCGATACTGCCGATGATAGCGTACCGTCAACCGCCTTAGCGCAGCCTTAGCTGCTCAACCTGCGCGTTTTTAAATACGCAGGATATGGCTTAGCCAAACTTAAGGCGCAGATGCTGAGCGCTTGGACGCATGCCGGCCGCGAAAAGACAGCAACTCGTCCTTTCGCGGCGCCTTCGCCATGCAAAGTGTTCGGGCACTACTCTTCGTAGGCGCCCTCAAGCCGAAGCAGCCACTCCTTGCGATCAAGCCCGCCGGCATATCCGTTAAGCGAGCCGTCGGCCGCCACCACGCGATGGCATGGCACAATAATCGAAACAGGGTTGCGAGCGACCGCGGCCCCCACGGCACGGGGAGACACAACGGGTGTCTCATTTCCCGGCACACGATGTCGAGCCGCAACACGCTGGGCGATCTCGCCATACGTAGCGACCTCGCCACGCGGAATAGAAAGCAGCTCGTACCAAACTTCACGCTGAAACGCCGTGCCAATCAAATGCAACGGCGGCGTAAACCGAGGTTCCTGCCCTGCAAAATAAGCATTCAGCCAAGCCCAGGAACGCTCAAGCACCGAAGACGCCGCACCATTTGCAGGACTCACCGACGACATGCCGCCAGCACCAGAAACTGCATCGGCGCCTTCAACATGTTCAGGATCTTCTTTGAGAAGCGTGGAGCCAAAATGCTCCTGTCCCTCAAACCAAAGCCCCGTCAGACCGCGGCCATCAGCGGCAAGCAAGATTTCGCCCAAAGGCGAAGCAAACGTCGTCGTGACCACCAGCGGCTCCTTTCAAAACTCCGCAACATAATACCGCGAATTGTGCAGACAACCCCAATCGACCCCAAAGTCACCCAAGGCAGCAGGCGCAAAGCGCCGAGGCCGCCGCCGGGACCAGGGCCCGCAACAGCCACGCGCCCCCATATCAGCTCAGCGGCCCCAACCAACAACGGCCCCATCGCAGGCCGCTTGCAGCAGCGTCACCGCAGGCGGGGGCCGGGCTAGTTTTCAGAACACTCCGCAGACCAGTGTGGCGCCTTGTCCGCGGCTCCGAAGGAGCAGGACAAGGCGCCACACATGGTCGAGGACGTTCTGAAAACTAGCCCGGCCCCCGCCGGACAGGTCACACTACTCGCAGAGCAGCTTAGCAATCTGGACGGCGTTAGTTGCCGCGCCCTTACGGATTTGGTCACCGCAGCACCAGAAGGTAATGCCACGCGCGGCCTCCGGGTTCGAGATGTCGCGGCGCACGCGACCGACCCAAATCAGGTCCTGATCGGACGTATCCATCGGCATGGGGAAGCGGTCGTGCGCATCCTCGGCGCTCATGTCGTCAACCAGCTTCACGCCCGGAGCGGCAGCCAGCGCAACACGGGCCTCGTCAACCGTAATGTCACGCTCGAACTCGAGCGTAATGCTCTCGGAGTGCGAGCGCAGCACAGGCACGCGCACGCAGGTGCAGTTCACGCGCAGCTCGGGCAGGTGCATGATCTTACGGCCCTCGTTTTGTAGCTTCATCTCCTCAGAGGTAAAGCCCTCCTCCTTGACGCCGCCAATCTGCGGAATCAGGTTGCTCGCCAGCTGGGCGGCAAATGCGCGCGGCTCGGGAATCTCCTCGCCACGGCCCAGGGCAGCAAGCTGCGCTTCGAGCTCGGCCATACCGGGAGCACCGGCACCAGAAGCCGCCTGATACGTCGAGACGATCATGCGCTTCACGCCGGCAAGCTGATGCAGCGGCCACGTGGGAACCAGGCCGATGATGGTCGCGCAGTTGGGGTTGGCGATAAGGCCGTGATGCCACTTGATGTCGTCGGCATTGATCTCGGGCACGACCAGCGGCACCTCGGGATCCATGCGGAAGGCATGGCTGTTGTCGACCACGAAGGCGCCGCGCTTTACGGCCTCGGGCAGCAATTCCTTGGCGATATCGTCGCCGGCAGCGCCAAGCACAATGTCACAGCCCTCAAAGGCCTCGGGGCAAGCCTCTTCGATCACGATTTGCTCGCCGCGGAACTCGACGGTCTTGCCCGCGGAGCGTGCGCTTGCCAACAGCTTGAGCTTGCCGACCGGGAACTCCTGCTCGTTGAGGCACTCGAGCATCTGGGTGCCCACGGCTCCCGTCGCGCCCAAAATAGCAACCGTGTACTGTTTCATGCTTCCCCCTTTAAAGGTTGTGGCTTTTGCCCGCACGCCGAGCAGGCCGATTATTGTTGCCAGTTTATACAAGAACAGGGCGGGCATGAAACCCGCCCCGTCGAAACGAAACCGAAACGAAACGCCCCGCCGTAGATTTTTGAGACATGACCCAAAAATCTACCGAGCAGTCGCTACTTTTTGAGCGCGGCCAGGGTGGGATCGGCCGGCGCGGGAGCCTCCAGATCGGAGACCTTCACAATGCCGTTCTCATCGGAGAAGGCACGGTAAATGGTCCGAATCGCAAGGTCGAAGTCCTTCTCCTCGACACCGATAATGATATTGATCTCGTCACAGCTCTGCGAAATCATACGCACGCTCACGCCGGCCTGGCCAAGCATGCCAAACAGGTGGCCCGAGATACCTGCGCGCCCGCGCAGGTTACGGCCGACGGTCGCGATAAGCGCCAGGCCCTCGACAACCTCGATCTCGAGCGGCTCGACCTCCTGCTGAATGTCGCCCACGAGCGAGTACAGCGAGTCGTGCACATCCTGCTCCTGCACCACGGCGCCAAAGCGGTCGACACCGGTGGGCATGTGCTCGACGGAGACGTCATAGCGTTCGAACACCGAAAGCGCACGGCGCATAAAGCCAACACGGGGCTTGGTGCGGTCGCGGGCGACGTTGATGGCGACAAAGCCGCGCTTGCCGGTCACGCCGGTAATGATGGGCTCCGCCTCGCCCTCATCAGCCGTCTCGCTAATGATGGTGCCGGGGTCCTGCGGCGCATTGGTGTTCTTGATGACCAGCGGAATACCCGCCTCACGCACAGGGAACACGGCCTCCTCGTGCAGAACGCTCGCACCCATGTACGAAAGCTCGCGCAGCTCCTCGTAGGTAACGCGCGCAATGGGCTGAGCCTCGGGAACAATGCGAGGATCGGCAGAATAGAAGCCCGAAACGTCGGTCCAGTTCTCGTACAGGTCGGCGCCCAGGCACTTGGCCAGGATTGAGCCGGAAATATCGCCGCCACCACGGTCGAGCAGCTTGATCTGGCCCTCACGCGTCGCGCCGTAGAAACCGGGCATAACAAAGCCGCCCTGCTGGCCGTACTCCTGCACCAGCTCGGAGGTGCGGTTTATGCTGAGCGTACCGTCGTGATGGAACGCCACAACCGTCGCGGCGTCCAGGAACGGCAGACCCAGGTACTCGGCCATCAGGCGAGCGGTGAAGTACTCGCCGCGGCTCACGAGCTCCTCGGTGGAGTAGCCGCCCGAGCGGGCGCGCTCGGCAAAGGCCGCGAACTCCTCACGGATGGGATAGGTGA
>CABSMZ010000028.1 GCA_902478875.1 uncultured Collinsella sp. | reverse complement strand
GAGATCTAGTACGGTCTCGTGGGCTCGGAGATGTGTATAAGAGACAGGCATCGCCATTGAGGACAACGACCAACAGGCGACTCCCGCGCAAGATGCCGCCGAGGCCAACGTATCTGCCCCAGCCGAGCCCCGCACTGCCCGCGTTCTCGAGGTCGGCTGCGGCACGGGCTGCATTTCGCTCTCCCTTGCCTGGGAGCGCCGCGGCCACGTTACCTGCACTGCTACCGATATCGAGCCGCGCGCCATCGATCTGGCCACCAAAAACCGTGATGCGCTTGGCCTCACGTCCGACGAGGTCGCCTTCAGCCTCACAAACCTGGTGAGTTCCATTCCCCGCGAAGAGTGGGGCACCTTTGATGTGCTCGTCTCCAACCCACCTTACATCCCGACCGACGTCATGCGCTCGCTGCCGCATGAGGTCAAGGACTTTGAGCCCGATCTGGCGCTCGAGGGCGGTGCCGACGGTCTCGATATCTTCCGCCGCCTGCTCAACGCGGCGCCCTACATGCTGCGTGCCGGCGGCCTGTTTGCCTGCGAGCTCTACGAGGGCGCGCTCGACGCCGCGGCCGAGCTCTGTCGTCAAGCAGGCCTTTCGGACGTGCGTATCGTCCACGACCTCACCGATCGCCCCCGCATTGTCCGAGCCATCGTCACCGAGCCCAAGCAACGCCAGTAATATTTATTAACTGGTTAGCAAAAATTATAAAGTAGTTTATAATTAGGACGGCTGAAAGAGGTCGGCCCATGCAACCTCCTACCTTTCGGGAAATCATTGCCCTACTCAAGCACGATGGATTCGTGAAGGTCGCGCAAGTCGGTAGTCATGCTAAGTATGTTTCTGGTGACCGCGTTGTCACCGTGAACGGCTCTGGTGGTGATCGACCAAAGAAGGGCACGTGGGCAAGTATTCGTCGCCAAGCTGGATGGTAGTTGGAGGCAAAATGAGGCAGCGATTTACCTATGACTGCGTTCTCATAAAAGAAGACGATGGTTACTGCGCTAGCTTCCCGCAGATTCCCGGCGCCTTTGCCGATGGCGATACGCGCGAAGAAGCGATTGCCCATGCCACCGAGGCGCTGATGGCGTTTTTGGCCGACGACCTCAACAACGGTTTGACTCCGGCGGGGTACGAACGCTCGGCCGAGATCGTGGCCCTTTCAGTCGAAATCGACCACGAGGACGCTCGGGAAGCGGCGTGCCGAACATTTAAAGACGCAGCGCTGGACCTCAAAGTCTCCGCTCCGCGGATTACCGCGCTGGTCAAAGCCGGAAAGCTCGATGTTGAACTCGTCGACGGCCGTCGGATGATAACGATAGACAGCATCGAGCGCTACGCCGCCCAAGAACGCCACGCCGGCAGGCCAAAGAAGTTCGTCGCAGTCCAATAACCCCCTCACTTTCACCGACTACTAGAGCCGCTCACCAAACCAACATGCGCTCTGGGCAAATAGATTGAACGTTTCGTGCGAGAATGCCCCACAGTAAACAAACTTGCACCAGAGCGTAAGGGGCTGGCATACACATGCAGACGGTCTATCGGGTATACGAGGGAGCGCGGGAGCCGCATCGGCTTGCCGTCGAGCGTACGGCCGAGGTGCTCGGTTGTGGCGGTCTGGCCCTGATCCCGACCGAGACCGTCTATGGTGTCGCTGTGGCAGTTAACGCCTTTTCGGACGCCGTGCCTCAAGATACAAGTGAATTCCCATCGTGGCCGCGCGATCCGCAGGCTGCCGTCAATGGCGCCGTAGTTCCTGCGCTCGGCACCGGCTATCGCCGTATCTTCACTCTCAAGCAACGTGAGCTCACGCAAACCGTCGCTTGGCTGGTCGATGGCGTCGAAGCACTCGACCGCTATGGCGTGGATATCCCGGAAGATGCCCGCGTACTCGCGCGACGATGCTGGCCGGGAGCCCTGACTATCGTGGTCAAGGCAGCCCCCTGCGTGCCGACCTTTATGCGCGCTGCCGACGACACCGTGGCCCTGCGCGCTTCGGCCTCTCCCGTGGTCCAAGCGCTCATCCGCGCCTGCGGCAGTCCCCTTGCCTGCACGAGCGCCAACACGCACGGCGCGCCTTCGCCGGCAAGCTTTGCCGCCGTCGAGGGTCGCATCCTGGAGGGGGTCGATGTTGCCGTCGACGCCGGTGAGACCCCGTGTCGCGACGCCTCGACCATCGTGTCGTTCCAGCACGGCGGGCTCCAGATCCTGCGCCAAGGCGCACTTCCCGCATCAGAGATCGAGCGGGTCCTGTCCGACCCGATGCAATAGAAAGGTGTAAGCGATGTCGTTGAATCTGGGCAGCCTGGGCATGGAAGATGCCTCGTTTAACTTTGGCGGTTCCTACATCATGGCGCTCGACTGCGGCACCACTTCGGTACTTGCGACCATCGTCGACGAGTACGGATGCATCGTCGCGCAGGCACGTCGCAGCGTCAAAACGAGTTTTCCGCGTCCCGGTTGGGTAGAGCAAGACCCCATGACGGTCCTTGCCAGCCAGATTGCCGTCATGATGGAGGTTCAGTTTAAGAGCGGCATCCATTCTGACCGCATCGCCGCCATCGGCATCTCCAACCAGCGCGAGACCACGGTGGTCTGGGACCGCGTGAGCGGCCAGCCCATCTATAACGCCATCGTATGGCAGTGCCGCCGTACCGCGCCGGCGATCGACGCGTTGGTTGAACAGGGTTGCGAGGAGCTGGTGCGCTCCCGCACGGGACTCACGCTCGATCCGTATTTCTCGGCCTCCAAGGTGCAGTGGATTCTCGACAACGTCGACGGCGCACGCGAGAGCGCGGCGGCGGGCGACCTCATGTTTGGCACCATCGACACCTGGCTCATCTACAACCTCACCGGCGGCCAGGTCTTTGCCACCGACTACACCAATGCCAGCCGCACGGCACTCTTTAATATCCATACGCTCGATTGGGACGACGACCTGCTGGCGCTCTTTGACGTCCCACGTTCCATGATGCCCGAGGTTCGCTGGAGCTCGGGCGACTACGGCCGCGTCGCGAGCGACATCATGACCAACATGCCGCCCATCATGGGCGTGGCGGGTGACCAACAGGCGTCGCTGTTCGGCCACTGCTGTTTCCGTCCCGGCCAGACCAAAAACACCTATGGCACGGGCTGCTTTATGCTCATGAACACCGGCGACGAGATCGTCGAATCCAAGAATGGCCTGGTCTCCACCATCGGTATCGCTGCGGACGGCAAAGTCAGCTATGCGCTCGAGGGCTCTATTTTTGCCGCCGGCTCAACGATGAATTGGCTTCGCAACAACATGGGCATCATCTCGAGCGTGAGCGAGTCGGCACAACTCGCCGCTTCGATCAACGACAATGAGGGCTGCTACTTCGTTCCCGCCTTTGCGGGTCTGGGCGCTCCCTGGTGGGACCCGCATGCCCGCGGTATCGTGTGCGGTCTGACCGGCGCCTCGAGCCGTGCGACCATCGTACGTGCCGCCTGCGAATCCATGGCATATCAGAGCTACGACGTGCTGCGCGCCATGGAGCAGGACGTGGGACTTTCGATTGAGCGCCTGTCCGTCGATGGCGGTGCCTCGCGCAACGAGTTCATCATGCAATTCCAGGCCGATCTGCTGGATATCCCCGTGTTGCAGTGCGAGACGGTGGAGACCACGGCGATCGGTGCCGCGTACTTGGCGGGCCTTGCCGTCGGCTATTGGGAGGACCTGGAGGAGCTGGAGCAAAACGCTCAGATCGTTAAGACCTTCCTTCCCCATATGTCCGCCGAGCGCCGCGAACAAAACCTTGCGGGCTGGTGTGATGCAGTCAGGCGCTCGCTCAGTACCGCACAGTAGGGCTGCGATGGGCTGCTCGATACAACAAACCGCTAAATTAATGTATGGCGTGCGGCGGCAACATTGCTGCGCGCCTTGTCAGCAAGGCCGTTTTGCGGCCGCAACGAAAGGGGCAATCAACCCATGACCGTCACCTACGATACGTCCCGTGTGACGCTTGTCGATCACCCGCTCGTTCAGCACAAGCTGTCGATCCTGCGCGATAAAAACACCGGCACCAACCAGTTCCGCCAGCTCGTGCGCGAGCTTGCGCTCTTTGACGGCTACGAGGCCATGCGCGACCTGCCTATGGAAGACGTCGAGGTCGAGACCCCCATCACTACCGCCACGTTCAAACAGCTTGCCGGCAAGAAACTCGCCATCGTGCCCATCCTGCGTGCGGGCCTTGGCATGGTCGACGGCATCCTCGACCTGGTGCCCTCCGCTCGCGTGGGCCACATCGGCATGGAGCGCGACGAGGTCACCCACGAGCCGCATGAGTATTACTGCAAGATGCCCAAGGATATCGACCAGCGTATCTGCCTGGTTGTCGACCCCATGCTCGCCACGGGCGGTTCGGCCGAGATGGCTATCAGCTACCTGCGCGAGCGCGGTGTCAAGGACATCCGCATGCTGTGCATCGTCGCCGCGCCCGAGGGCCTCAAGTCGCTGACCGAGAAGGATCCTGACGTACATATTTATACGTGCGCCATCGATGACCATCTCAACGAGGCCGCCTACATCGTTCCCGGCCTGGGCGACGCCGGCGACCGCATCTACGGCACGCTCTAGTCGCTGGGCTAAACGGCCGCGGCTGCAAATACGAAGAAACGGTGCGCGCGGACGAACAAAAGGCGACCGCGCGCACTCCTGTTAACGGACGTTTTGCCCTGCAGGGTTCGAGAAAAACGTATTACCGTACCTTGCGGCATAAAGAAGGTCTTAAGAAAACGAACAGGTGCGTATTAACCGATGCTTTTTCGGTTGTACTTTAGCGATTGGCTCGTACAATAGTCACCAATGTTTGGCGGGAACTGTTCTGTGAAGCGTTAAAAAGGAAAGTGAGGACGCCAGTGTTTCAGATAGCCGATCTGCTCGCTATCGTTGCAGGCGCCATCGCGGGCGCAATTGCCTTCCTTCCCTTTGTCTTTACGCTCAAGCCGGTTCTTGACGATAAGCAGAATGCGGACATGTTCAAGGGCATGGTGAGTCTGGCGGTCTCGGCAATCGCCCTGCTCGTCTTTACCTTGGTTGTGTTTGTGTTGTTCGGAGAGGCATTTCGCATGTTCCTCCTGGGCGAGGCGATCGGCTTCGTGGCCTTTATGGCCGCCTGCACGGTTCGCGTCGCCAAGGCGCTGCGAGATCCTCATGAGGTCGAAAGGTAAGTCGTGGAAATTTTTGAAAAGCTGCCTGATGAGATTAATCATCTGGTCAGCGAGTTCAGCTCCACCCCTGTCGTGGGCGATCTGAGCTGCGGCATCACGCAGTACTCGTTTTGGCTGATCGTCTCCACGATCGTGCTCCTGATCGTCCTGGCCGTGTTCAAGAAGAAACAGACCCTGGTTCCCAAGGGCTTCTTCGTCAACGGTTTCGAGTACATCATCGAGTACGTCGAGAACGATATCGGCAAGGGCGTCGTGGGTGAGAACTGGAAGAAGCACTTCCCGTTCCTGTGCTCGCTTTTCCTGTTCATCCTGATCAACAACATGATCGGCCTGATTCCGGGAATGAAGCCCGGCACCGGCGCAATCGGCTCCACCGCCGCACTCGCCATTTTCGCCTTCGTGTACTTCATCTACTACGGATGCAAGGCTCACGGCGTGATCGGCTACATCAAGAGCCTCGCCCCGCAGGGCGTGAGCTTCCCGATGAACGTGCTCGTGTGGGTCGTCGAGCTTTTCTCGACCTTCCTGCGCCTCATCACGCTCGCCGTCCGTCTGTTCTGCAACATGTTCGCAGGACACGTGGTCATGGGCTCGTTCGCCATCATGGCGAGCATGTTCATGCAGCCGCTGCTTCAGCAGGTTTCCGCGGCCCACGCCGTTGGCGCCCTGCCTTCGCTGGCCTGGCTTGCCATCCTCATCCTGATCTATGCGATCGAGCTTGTGGTCGGCGCCATCCAGGCTTACGTCTTCACGGTCCTTACCGCCGTGTATGTCTCCGAGGCAGAGGAGGTCGCGGAGGAGGAGTAGTCTTCCGTTCGCGCCTTAAAGGTAAGGTAATTCGTTAAACCGCCGGTGCCCGTACCCATGGAGCCCGGCAGTTATAAAAAGGTTATCCTGCGTGAAATAAGACACGCACGACAAAGGAGGAATCGTGGGAGTTATCGGTTACGGTCTCGGTGTTATCGGCGCTGGTCTTGCTATCGGCCTGTCTGCTCTGGGTGCTACGGGTGCTATGGCCCGTCAGCCTGAGGTCCAGGGCCGCGTGTTCACCGTCTTCATTATGGGCTCCGCCTTCGGCGAGGCTCTGGCTCTGATCGGCTTCGTTGTCGCGCTGATCGTTAAATAGCACGGAGCGTCAAGTATGAATCTTTCATCCCAGAAGAGCGCGATCGCACTCTCCGCGTCCGCGGCCGCGCTGCTCATGCCGGTTTCCGCGTTCGCCGAGGACGGCGCTGCCGGTGCGGACATCCTCATCCCTAAGATGGCGGAGTTCATCCCGGCGCTTATCGCCTTCCTGATTATCTGGATCGTGCTGGCCAAGGTCGCCCTGCCGGGCATCATGAAAACCATGGAGGAGCGCGGCAAGAAGATCGAGGAGAGCCTCGACGAGGCCGAGAAGACCAAGCAGGAGGCTATCGCCAAGCGCGCTGAGTCCGACTCGATCGTCACCGACGCCCGTCGTCAGGCTGCCGACATCGTTCTCGAGGCCCGTAAGGACGCCGAGTCCGAGCGCGCCCGTATCATCGAGGCTGCTCACAAGGAGGCCGAGGAGATCATCGCCAAGGCCCATACGACCGTCGAGGACGAGCGCAAGTCCATTTACGCCGGTGCCGCGAGCTCCATCGCCGACCTGTCCGTTGCCGTCGCCACCAAGATCGTGGGCGAGGCACTCGAGGACGATGCCGAGCAGAAGAAGCTCATCGAGCGCTACATCCAGGAAGCAGGTAGCCTGAATGCCGACTAGCCGCTATCAGGACAAGGTGCTCGAGACCTACGCGCGCTCCCTTCTGGAAGCCGCTAAGGCCGAGAACCATGTGTTCGAGGACCTCGAGATGATCGAGCGCTTGGCTTCTGCCAGCCCCGAGATCATCGCCGTGCTCGACACCATGTCCAAGCGCGACCAGCTCGACCTTCTTCCCAAGGTGGCAGCTGCCTTTAAGTATGTTGCCGAGGAAGACGAGGATGTAGTGGGCGTGACCGTCACCACGGCGATCCCGCTCGACGACGAGCTGCGTCAAACCATCACTAAGAAATGCGAGCAGGACTTCGGCCGCAAGGTATTCCTTATCGAGCAGGTTGACCCGTCTATCGTGGGCGGCCTGGTGCTCGAGGCCCGCGGCGAGCGTCGTGACATTTCCGTCAAGACGCAGCTGCGCATCGCGCAGGAGACCCTCGCAAACTCTGCTAATTCGTACGGAGGTGAAGCCTAATGTCCGAAACCCTCAATGCCCAGGATATCGCCAAGAAACTGCAGGAGCAGCTCACGAGCCTCTCCGCGACGGTCGATACGCATGAGGTTTCAACGGTCGACGAGGTAGGCGACGGCATCGCGCGCGTCTCCGGCCTCAAGAGCGCCATGGCAGGCGAGCTTCTGGAGTTCAAGAGCTCCGATACCGGTGAGACCGTCTTCGGCCTTGCCCAGAACCTTGACCGTGACGAGGTCGGCGCCGTTCTGTTCGGTGCCGTCGACTCCATCAAGGAAGGCGACGAGTGCCGCACCACTGGCCGCATTATGGATATCCCCGTGAGCCGTGCCATGCTCGGCCGCGTCGTCAATCCGCTCGGCCAGCCCATCGACGGCCTGGGCGACATCGTCGCCACGCACCGTCGCCCCATCG
Source organism: uncultured Collinsella sp. (assembly GCA_902478875.1). Lineage (GTDB taxonomy): Bacteria > Actinomycetota > Coriobacteriia > Coriobacteriales > Coriobacteriaceae > Collinsella. Next base: position 6,814 of record CABSMZ010000028.1, on the reverse strand, counting down.
AGTTCAAGGCTCCCGGCGTCATCGATCGTACCCCGGTGTGCGAGCCGGTTCAGACCGGTCTGCTCGCTATCGACTCCATGGTGCCTATTGGCCGCGGTCAGCGTGAGCTCATCATCGGCGACCGTAAGACCGGTAAGACCGCCATCGCCATCGACGCTATCCTCAACCAGCGCGGCAAGGGCATGGTCTGCATCTATGTCGCCATCGGCCAGAAGGCCTCCACGGTTGCCAACATCCGCGAGACCCTCGCTCAGCACGGTGCGCTCGACTACACCATCATCGTTTCGGCCACCGCTGCCGATTCCGCCCCTATGCAGTACATCGCGCCTATGGCCGGTGCCGCTATCGGCGAGTTCTTCATGTACAACGGCGAGGACGGCAAGCCCGCCAGCGAGACCAACCCCGGCGGCCACGTGCTCGTCATCTACGACGACCTGTCCAAGCAGGCTGTGGCCTACCGTCAGATGTCGCTGACGCTGCATCGTCCGCCCGGACGCGAGGCCTATCCTGGCGACATCTTCTACCTGCACTCTCGTCTGCTCGAGCGTGCCGTCAAGATGTCCAAGAAGAACGGTTACGGCTCCATGACGGCACTGCCGATCATCGAGACCCAGGACGGCGACGTCTCGGCCTACATTCCGACCAACGTCATTTCCATTACCGATGGTCAGATCTACCTGCAGTCCGAGCTCTTCTTCCAGGGTCAGCGCCCGGCAGTCGACGTGGGCATCTCCGTGTCCCGCGTCGGTGGCGACGCTCAGACCAAGGCTATGAAGCAGGTTGCCGGCAACCTTCGCCTGGACCTCGCTTCGTACCAGGAGCTCGCTGGCTTTACGCAGTTCGGCTCCGACCTCGACGAGGCTACTCAGAAGCAGCTGACCCATGGTGCTCGCATGACCGAGCTCCTGAAGCAGCCGCGTTACAAGCCGTTTGAGGTTGGCGAGCAGATCGTTACGCTGTTCGCTGGCAACGAGGGCTTCCTGGATGACCTGGAGATCGCCGACGTGCTGCCCTTCCGTGCCGAGCTCATCGAGTACATGGACAATGGCTTTGGTTCGCTGCTCGACAAGGTTCGCGCCAAGAAGATCGATGATGACACCAAGGCTGAGCTCTTGCGCGTCATCGGCGACTTCAAGCAGCAGTTCATGGCCAAGCACCATTCGGATGTTTCTGGATCAGAGGAGAACTAAGCCCCATGGCCAACCTTCGCGACATTAAGAAGCGAATCTCCTCGGTTACCACGACCAAGCAGATCACGCGCACGATGGAGATGGTCTCTACGGCCAAGATCCGTCGTGCCCTCGATCGCTCCAAGCAGGCCGAGCCCTATAAGGAGGCGCTGACCGACGTCATGTTGACGGTCGCCGGCGACGCCTCCTGTTCGGGCACCGATCCCATGCTGCAGAAGCATGAGAGCGTTAAGCGTGGCCTGATTGTCGTCATTGCTTCTGACCGCGGCCTTGCCGGCGGTTTCAATACGACGGTGGAGCGCACGGCCGAAAAGCTCGCCGCTTCTTGGGCGAACGACGGCATCGAGTGCGAGATCATCGCGTGTGGGCGCAAACCGGCCACGTATTTCCGTGACCGTGCAAACGTTGTCATGCACTTTGAGGGCAATTCCTCCGAGCCCGATTTTAATCAGGCTCGCATGATTTCCTCTCATATCTGCGATGCGTATCGTGCCGGTGAGCTTGACCGTGTCGAGCTTGTCTACCACCACGCCAAGAACCGCGTGGATCAGGAGCTTCGCGTCGAGCATCTGTTGCCGCTCGACCCCGAGATGATCGCTATGGCCCACGGTCCGCGTAAGAACGAGACCGACGCCCCTAAGCGCATCTCGTCCACGTTCGAGTTCGTGCCCTCTCCTGAGCATGTTCTCGGCAAGCTTGTGCCGTCTTATATCCTGACGGTCATCTACCAGGCCCTGATCGATTCGGCGGCTGCCGAGCAGGGTGCACGCCGCAAGGCCATGCACTCCGCGACGGAAAATGCCACCGCGATCATCTCGACCCTTACCCGCACGTATAGTCGCGTGCGCCAGGCTTCGATCACGACCGAGATCAACGAGATCGTCGGCGGAGCCTCAGCATTGGAGGAACAGTAATGGCTAATAACACCGTAAAGCTTGCGGTCGAGGAAGCCACCAAGAAGACGACTGCCGGTGATGGTCGCATCGTGCGAATCATCGGCCCTGTCGTCGACGTCAAGTTTGACGGCGCGGTGCCCCCGATCTACAACGCGCTCACGGTCGAGGCCGAGACCCCGATCGGTCATCTGAGCACGATCCTCGAGGTCGAGAGCCAGCTTCCGGGCGGCGTCGTCCGCACGGTCGCCATGTCCTCGACCGACGGCCTGCAGCGCGGCCTCATCGCCACCGATACCGGTGAGCCCATGAAGATGCCCGTTGGCCCCAAGACGCTCGGCCGAATTTGGAACGTTATGGGCAAGCCCGTCGACGGCAAGCCCATGCCCGAGGTGGAGGAGTTCTACCCCATCCACCATGCAGCGCCCCGTTTCGACGAGCTCACCACCAAGACCGAGATCTTCGAGACCGGCATCAAGGCCGTCGACCTGCTCGAGCCCTACATCCGTGGCGGCAAGACGGGCCTGTTCGGCGGCGCCGGCGTCGGCAAGACCGTTCTGATTCAGGAGCTCATCAACAACCTCGCCCAGGAGCACGGCGGCACCTCGGTGTTCACCGGCGTCGGCGAGCGTACCCGTGAGGGCACCGACCTGTTCCTCGAGATGAGCGAGTCTGGCGTTATCGACAAGACCTGCTTGGTCTATGGTCAGATGAACGAGCCGCCCGGAGCGCGTCTGCGCATCGGTCTGGCCGGCCTTACCACCGCTGAGTACTTCCGCGATCGCGGCCAGGACGTTCTGCTGTTCATCGACAACATCTTCCGCTTCTCCCAGGCGGGTTCCGAGGTTTCCGCACTGCTGGGCCGCATGCCGTCCGCCGTTGGTTACCAGCCCACGCTGGCAACCGAGATGGGCGACCTCCAGGAGCGCATTACCTCGACCAAGACGGGCTCCATTACCTCCGTCCAGGCTGTCTACGTCCCCGCAGACGACCTGACCGACCCGGCGCCTGCCACGACGTTTACGCACCTCGACGCCACCACGGTTCTTTCGCGTAGCATTTCGTCGCTCGGCCTGTTCCCGGCTATCGACCCGCTCGCGTCTTCCTCCGACGCTCTCGATCCCTCGATTGTCGGCGAGGAGCACTACCGTGTCGCCGTCAAGGTCCAGGAGCTCCTGCAGGAGTACTCCGACCTTCAGGACATCATCGCCATTCTGGGTATGGACGAGCTGTCCGAGGAGCAGCGCCTTACGGTCAACCGTGCCCGTAAGATTCAGCAGTTCCTCTCGCAGTCCTTCCACGTCGCCGAGAAGTTCACCGGCAACCCCGGTGTCTACGTCCGCGTCGAGGATACCGTCCGCTCTTTTGCCGAGATTGTCGACGGCAAGGCCGATGACCTGCCCGAGCAGGCTTTCCGCTATGCTTCCACGATTGAGGACGTTCGCGAGCGCGCCCGCAAGATGGGGGAGAAGTAGGTTATGCGTATCCGCATCGTGTGCCCCGTGAGCTGCGCCTATGAGGGCGACGCTGCGTTTGTGTCGATTCCGTCCACGGATGGCGAGTTTGGCGTCCTGCCTGCTCACTCCAGCGAGATCTGCACGATCGACCGCGGTTACGTTCGCGTTTCCGATAAGGCCATGGGCACTGTCGACCACACGTTTGCCGTGGCCGGCGGCTATGCCCAGGTTGCGGACGATGTCGTGACCGTTCTCGCCGAGCGCGCTTGCGATTTGGCGACCGTCGATGCCGACAAGCTTAAAGCTGATATTCAAGGTTTTGAAGAGAAGCTGGGTAATTTGTCGGAGGATGATGCACGCCGCGCCTACCTCTATAATGAAATCGCATGGTGTAAGCTCAAGCTTGCCCAATAGTCAAACGATTTAGCGTTCGACCATTTGCGAACACATCATGCCCGGGATGGCCCAGCCACCCCGGGCATGCTTTTTGAAAGGGTAGACCTTGGATATTATCCGCGTTGAGGGTGGCCACGCCATCGGAGGCTCCGTGCCCGTCTCGGGCGCCAAGAACTCCGCGCTCAAACTCATGGCGGCAACGCTTCTGGCGCCGGGCAAGACGACGCTGCAGAACGTGCCCGATATTTCCGATGTCCACGTGATGGGCAAGGTGCTCAAGGGCATGGGCGCTACGATCGATGTTCTCGACGAGCACACGCTCGAGATTGATACCTCTCAGGTCGATTCATGGGAGGCCCCCTACGAGCTCGTTGCCAAGATGCGTGCTTCCACCGCCGTCATGGGACCCCTGCTGGGCCGCTTCCATCGCGCCAAGATTGCCATGCCGGGCGGCTGCAACCTGGGTGCTCGCAAGATCGATATGCACATTCTGGGTCTCGAGGCCCTGGGCGTTGAGTTTGATACCGCCCACGGTTACATCAACGCTAATGCGCCCCAAGGTCTGCGCGGTACCACCGTCACACTCGAGTTCGCCAGCGTCGGTGCGACCGAGAACCTCATCATGGCCTCTGTGCGCGCACAGGGCACCACGGTTATCGACAATGCCGCCCGCGAGCCCGAGATTGTCGATCTCGCCAACATGCTCAACGAGATGGGCGCCAAGATTGTAGGCGCCGGTACGCCCGTCGTGACTATCGAAGGCGTGGAAGAGCTCCATCCCGTTACCCATCGCGTGGTGGGCGACCGCATCGAGGCCGGTACCTTTATCGTTGCCGGTGCGTTGATGGCCGACGATCGCGGTGTCGATGTCACGGGCTTTTGCCCCATTCACTTGGGCATGGTGCTCAAGAAGATGGAGCTCATGGGTATCGACTGCGAGCGCGTCGAGGATGGCGTCCATGTGAACCGTGCCGAGCGTATCAAGCCGGTCGACATCCAGACGCTTCCGTTCCCCGGCTTCCCGACGGACATGCAGGCGCAGATTATGGTACTCTCCGCCCTTGCCGATGGCAGCTCCGTTATCACCGAGAACATCTTCGAGAATCGTTTTATGTTCGCATCAGAGCTGGTGCGCATGGGTGCCGACATTCGTATCGAGAGCCATCATGCCATGATTCATGGCGTCAAGGGCTTCTCGGGTGCACAGGTTACCTCGCCCGATCTGCGCGGCGGAGCGGCCCTCGTTGTAGCGGGCTTGATCGCCGACGGGACGACCGAGGTTTCGGCTATCCATCACATCAAGCGCGGCTACGAGCAGTTTGTCGAAAAGCTGCAGGCGCTTGGCGCGCATGTCGAGCATGCTACCGTCCCCGATCCCGTCATCTACTAATACAGGTTGCCTATGTTTAATAAAAAGCCCCTCGCGGATACCACCACCCGAAGACCCTCAACTGGTGCGCAGGCCAAGATCTACAGTCGCGATAACGTGGCTCGCTATTCCGAGCGCGCTCGTCAACGTCGCCGTAGCCACACGATTCGTCACGTCGCGCTCATTGTCGTGCTTGGCGTGCTGCTGAGTGCCACTACCGCTGCCGGCCTGTGGTTTGCCACCATTATGGGCAAGCTCGGCGATTCTAATGTCATTACCGACAATCTGCGTCGGGTTCTGGTTGACACCGATGAGGCAAAGGATCCGTTCTACGTGCTGCTTCTTGGCACCGACGGCCGTCCGGGCGAGGATACGTATCGTGCCGACTCGATTATCCTGGCACGCATCGACCCCACGCAAAAGCAGGCGACGCTCATTTCCGTTCCGCGCGACACCAAGGTCGAGTACAAGGGCGAGACCATGAAGATCAACGCCTGCCATACCGTTGGCGGCGCCGAGGCCATGGTCGAGGCGGTCAACGAGCTGTGCGGTGTTCAGATTTCCCACTATGCCGAGGTCAGCTTCGACGGAATGCAGGCGCTGATTGATTCGGTTGGCGGTATCGACATTAACGCAACCGATGATGTTGACGACCCCGAGCACCTGGATATTAAGATTACCGCTGGCCAGCAGCATATGGACGGTGCCACCGCCCTTACCTATGCCCGCTGCCGCTACACCTATGCCGACGGCGATTACACGCGCATGCGCCACCAGCGTCAGGTGCTTGGCGCCCTTGCCAACCAGATTCTCAATAACTTCGATGCCACGAAGATCTTTGGCCTGGTTAATTCGCTGTCTGATATGCTCGTAACCGATATGAGCGTTCAGGATATCGTGGCTACGGTCAATGCCATGCGCGGTATGGATGTCGACGGTATCTACTCGGCCAACCTGCCCTCGTACGCCGACGACAGCACCATGATCGACGGTGTGAGCTACGTCTTTGTCTACGAGGACGAGCTCAAGGAAATGATGGAGCGCGTCGACGCCGGCAAGGATCCCAAGGGTCCCAACACCATGGGTCTTTCCGACGGTTCGAGCTCTACGATCGGCGACCTGAACAACAACACGTCTGACGACTACGCAAACGGTACCGCAACCTCATCGGTCAGCTCTGACGATTCCGATGACTCAAGCGATTCGAGCGATTCGGACTACTACGAAGAGCCCACCGGCGACGGCAACGGCTACGAAGCCAATTATTAGGGTTACGCGGGCTTACCAGCCCGCGTAACCAGTTGACGCTGCAAACCCGCCAGAGCGGCAATCTGCCTTTCAACTTCGGCGGCATGACCAGAAGGTCAATGCCGCCTTGTTTCAAGGCACCTTGCTCGCTCTGGCGGGTTTTCGCTGTCGGTGCCAAAACATCGGCGTAACACTTGGCACATGGGTAGTCATTGGGTGTTCCTATAGTTTTGTCAACCGTCGGGGCTACTCCCGGTAGGG
>CABSMZ010000027.1 GCA_902478875.1 uncultured Collinsella sp. | reverse complement strand
GCCATCCGCGGCAACGTCTGCCGCTGCACCGGCTACAAGAAGATTATTGAGGGCATTTCGCTGGCCGCTGCGGTGCTCCGCGGCGAAAAGCAGATCGACGAGGACCTGGAGCGCGGCGACGACTACGGCGTGGGCAAGCGCGCCTTCCGCATCGACGTGCGCAAGAAGGTGCTCGGCGAGGGCAAGTATCCCGACGACATCGACGAGCTCGACCAGCCGGGCCTGACCTATGCCAGTGCCGTGCGCTCCAAGTATCCGCGCGCCCGTGTGCTCTCCATCGACACCTCCAAGGCCGAGGCCCTGCCCGGTGTGGTGGGCATCCTGCGCGCCGAGGACGTGCCGGTCAACCAGGTCGGCCACCTTATCCAGGACTGGGACGTCATGATCGCCCAGGGCGATATCACCCGCTGCGTGGGCGATGCCATCGTGCTGGTGGTTGCCGAGGACGAGGCGACGCTCGAGAAGGCCAAGAAGCTCGTAAAGATCGATTACGAGCCGCTGGAGCCCGTGCGCAACATTGCCGAGGCCAGGGCCGCCGATGCCCCGCGCCTGCACGACAGCTTCTTTGCCTTTGGCAACACGGTGGAGCTCAAGGACAACGTGTGTCAGAGCCGCCACGTGACGCGCGGCGACGCCGCCAAGGCGCTGGCCGAAAGCGCGTTCACCGTGACGCAGCGCTTTACCACGCCCTTTACCGAGCATGCCTTCTTGGAGCCCGAGTGCGCCGTCGCCTTCCCGTACAAGAACGGCGTCAAGGTGCAGTCGACCGACCAGGGTGCCTACGATACGCGCAAAGAGTGCGCCCACATGTTTGGCTGGGATAGCGAACCCGAGCGTGTGGTCGTCGAGACCATGCTCGTGGGTGGCGGCTTTGGCGGTAAGGAGGACGTTTCGGTCCAGCACCTGGCCGCGCTCGCCGCATATAAGTTCCAGCGTCCTGTGAAGTGCAAGCTCACGCGTGCCGAGTCGCTCGCTTTCCATCCCAAGCGCCATGCCATGGACGGTACCTTTACGCTGGGTTGCGACGCCGAGGGCAACTTTACCGGCCTGGATTGCGAGATCAACTTTGACACCGGCGCCTACGCGTCGCTGTGCGGCCCGGTGCTCGAGCGCGCCTGTACGCATGCCGTCGGCCCCTACAAGTACCAGAACACCGACATTCGCGGCTTTGGCTACTACACCAACAACCCGCCCGCCGGCGCGTACCGAGGCTTTGGCGTTTGCCAGTCCGAGTTTGCGCTCGAGAGCCTGATCGACCTGCTGGCAGAGAAGGTTGGCCTGGATCCGTGGGAGATTCGTTACCGAAACGCCATCGAGCCGGGCGAAGTTTTGCCCAACGGCCAGATTGCCGACTGCTCCACGGCGCTTAAGGAGACGCTGCTCGAGGTCAAGGATGCCTACTATGCGCATCCCGGACACGCCGGTATTGCCTGCGCCATGAAGAACGCCGGCGTGGGCGTGGGTCTACCCGATGCCGGTCGCTGCAAGATTCGCGTCGAGGATGGCCGCGCCGTGGTCTATGCCGCCACGTCCGACATCGGCCAGGGCTGCAACACCGTCTTTTTGCAGGACGTTGCCGAGGCGTGCGGTCTGCCGCTGAGCTGCATCGCCAACGGCGAGTGCTCTACCGAGAACGCTCCCGACTCCGGCACCACGTCTGGCTCGCGTCAGACGGTCGTGACCGGCGAGGCCGTGCGCGGCGCCGCCTTCCTGCTGCGCGATGCCATGCTTGGCGTCGAGGCCGGCAAGCCTGCGCCCGATGCTCCTGTGAACGCCCATGGTGATGGCGTCAAGATCGAGTACGACGACGGTCGCGCCTATCAGCTGCGCACACAGGAGCTCGTCGCCGGCCAGGGTATGCATCCTCAGGATCCCGCGACCGCCATCAAGGCGCTCGAGGGATGCGAGTTTGGCTACGTGTACCTGGAGCCGACCGACAAGCTGGGCGCCGACGTTCCCAACCCCAAGAGCCACATCTGCTACGGTTTTGCCACGCATGTGGTCATTTTGGATGACGACGGTCGCGTGAGCGAGATCTATGCCGCGCACGATTCCGGCAAGGTGGTCAACCCCATCTCCATCCAGGGTCAGATCGAAGGCGGCGTGCTCATGGGTATGGGCTATGCGCTTACCGAGGACTGGCCGCTTAAGGACTGCGTACCCCAGGCAAGGTACGGTACGCTCGGACTGTTCCGTGCACCCGAGATTCCGGATATCCACGCTATCTACGTGGAGAAGGACGAGCTGCTGCCCGTGGCATACGGCGGCAAGGGCATCGGCGAGATCGCCACGATCCCCACGGCGCCCGCCGTGCAGAACGCCTACCGCGCGTTTGACGGCAAGCTGCGTCCGGATCTGCCCATGGTGGATACGCCGTACAGCCGCGCCCGTCACCGCGGGTAGGGTAGAGCGCGGGCGGCATTACTGACGGGCTGTCCGCGCTCACCATCAACTGCATATGCTGCGCCTTTGGCCCCGGCTCCATCGCGAGCCGGGGCCTTTTGTTTGGAGCGCCTCCGCATGTGGAAGCTGCGTCCCGGAATCCAGCCTCGGAACGGGATGAACTTTCCCAACGGGGCCGCATGCGGAAACTGCGTCCCGGATTTGGCGCTCAGAATGGGATGCGCTTTCCCTTTGGAGCCCTCGGCGGATATTACATCCCAGAATTGGCACTCAGAACGGGATGTGCTTTCCTTTTTGGGCCCTCGGCGGAAACTACGTCCCGGAATCCAGTCCCGGAGTGGGATGCGCTATCCGGATCGGCCCTCGACCGGAAGCTGTGTCCCGGAATCATGCCTCAGAATGGGATGCGTTTTCCGCTGGCCGGTCGTTTGGAAAGCGCATCCCAGTTTGAGTGTTTATTCTGGGATGCGGTTTCCGCTGAAGGACTCAACCGGAAAGCGTGTCCCGTTCTAGGCCTTGATTCCGGGACACGGTTTCCGCTAGGCATGCCATCTGGAAAGCGCATCCCGTTTTGAGCACTCAGTCTGGGACATGGTTTCCGCGGGAGCTTCCGACCGGAAAGCGTATCCCGGTTTGGTAGGCAGGCGGGCATAAGCTCAGCGGCCCCTACAGGTCTACCTCGTTGAGCCATGTCGGCAGCGCGGTCTGCCGGATGCCTGCCGTCTGCAGCTTTTTGGCGAGCATTCCTGCCGAGCGGACCTCGTTCATGGTAAAGCGCAGCAGAGGGTGACCGTAGAGCGATAGATGCGCCTCGCGCTGTCGTTCGGCGACGAGCGCCTCGGCAGTGGTGCGTCCGGCCAGCATGGTCTGGTCGGTATATTTGATGAGCCCGTCGAGCTCGCCCAGCGTGAGTTCCCGCGCCTGGCGCTCCCAGGCAAAATCCGTTCGCATGCTTTCGGTCGAATCGAAGGGGTCCGTCAACTCGTATTGAAGCCAGTCGGGCGCAAAGCCCGTCTCGATCATGACGGCTCGGGCGACCGATTCCCCGCCGCTCTCGGCGCGGGCGTCGGCATATCGAAGCGTTGTGAGGGCGGTGCGAATCGCGCGACCATTGCGGGCAGTCGCTCGTTGCTCAACGGCCTCCATCAGCTGTTCCCGTGCAAGGCCGAGCTTTAAAATCGCCGAATCGGCAATGGGCATGCCGTCGGCAAAACCAGTTTGCAGCAGGCAATCTGTGACCGTTTGGGTTGGCGGCGTTACCGATATGCCGGCTCTGCGTATTGCTCCGGCCGGCTCAATCTGGTGCCGCTGAATATGTGCGCCCGGACGAGCCGACGGCTTTGTCGAGCTGCAAACATGCACGATGTTCAGGTGTCGCCACGAGACCTCGAGCCCCAGCAGACAGGCGGCCGAAAACGAGCAGAACGTCCAATCGGGGTGGATGATCGCAAGGGCGCGAATAATCTCGCAATGGCGTTGCGCTCGGTTGAGTTCATCCCAGCGCGTTTTTCGCGCGAACAGTCCCGGCATGGGCGAGACGACCGCGCTGCCGATGCGCCGAAGGAGCGCTTTTCGGATCGCCGCGCTCGGGGGAATCAGACAGCGCCTCTCTTGTTCGGCTTGAGTGAGCAGTTGGTCGATGAGTTGGTCATTGCAATGGGTCATGAGCTACCGCCTCCTTTTGGGTAGCAAAAACGTATCAGCCGCAACTTGCCGCTCAACTGACCAAAAGCTGACCAAAATCTAACCATGCAGGTAGATGGCCTGTTTTCGGCGACATTTTTACATCCGAATCGGTGGGCGGTAATCGGCGACCTTGAACGGTAGCTAGATATGAAACCTTGGTAAGTTTAGGGACGTGTACTTTTTTGAAAAAGAGCATTCTATCTGCTGTTTTGTGTTTCTGGATCGCATATTTGAAGGCATGTGATAAGGGCTGCGGATCGTCGTCTGTGTCGGCGGAAACCGTGACCCGGAATTGCCGCTCGGAATGGGGCGCGCTTTCCGGGACGCCCCTCAACCGGAAACTGCGTCCCAGACTTCGGCCCCAGAGTGGGATGTATTTTCCGGTAGAAGTTTCAGTGGAAACCGCATCCCAGAATTTAGGCTCAGAACGGGACGCGCTTACCTGATAGCATGCTTGGCGGAAGCTACGGCCCAGTATTTGGCTCCAGAACGGGATGCGTTTGCCGGGACGGTCCGCGTGCGGTGGTGTAACGTCCCTTTTGCGTGGCCCGCTTGTCGAATTACGTTATAGCTAGCTATATTATAGGAAGGTATAATATAGCTAGCTATAACGTAAAGGAAGGATAGCCTATGTTTATCGGAAGAACAGCGGAAATGTCCGAGCTCAATCGACTGTATGGCACGGGCTCCTTTGAGATGCCTGTGATTTACGGCCGCCGTCGCGTAGGTAAAACGCGCCTTATCACGGAGTTCATCCAAGGCAAGAAGGCTATTTACTTTCAAGCACGTCGTACCAATGCAGAGGCAAACCTGCACGGCTTTAGCCAGGCGATACTTGCAGGCTCGGTTGGTGCTGCAGGCGTGTCGTTTCGTAGTTTTGACGAGGCGTTCGATGCATTGGCCACCATGGCCCGCACGGAATGTTTGATTGTCGTGATTGACGAGTATCCCTATCTCGCCCAATCGAATCCCGAGATCAGCTCGTTGTTGCAAGATAAGATCGATCACTTGTACAAAAAGACCAAGCTCATGCTTATCCTGTGCGGGTCGTCTCTTTCGTTTATGGAAGAACAGGTGCTGGGCTACGAGAGCCCGCTATACGGTAGGCGTACGGCTCAGTTTAAGATCATGCCGCTCGATTTTACGACGACCCTCGGTCTGTGGCAGGGCATGGAGCGCGAAGATGCAGCGGTTTGCTACGGCATGACGGGCGGCATTCCCGCATATATCGAGAAAGTCGATCCTGCCGCACCGCTCAAGGACAACATCAAACGTCTTTTTCTTACTCCTACGGGCTATCTCTTTGAGGAGCCGAGCAACCTGCTAATGCAAGAGTGCCGCAATCCCGAGCAATATGATGCGATCGTGCAAGCAATTGCTCAGGGGCGCTCGAAGATCTCAGAGATTGCGAGCTCTACGGGAATTCCTGCGAGCAACGTAAAGAGCTATGTGGATAAGCTGGCGTCGCTTGGGATTGTCGAGCGCGAGCTGCCCCTAAACGAGACGAGCAATAAGCGAGCCGTGTATCTGCTGAGCGACCAGATGTTTAGGTTCTGGTACAAGTTTGTGCCGCAGAACATTGGGCTGATTCAAAACGATATGGCCGAGATGTCGTATAAGCGCATTGAGCCGCACGTATCGGATTACATGGGTACGGTCTTTGAGCTTATATGCAGACAATACGTGTGCGAACTCGCGCGCGCGGGCCAGCTCGATGTGGTTCCGGCGATCGTCGGGCGCTGGTGGGGGACGGACAATCGCACACATACGCAGGAAGAAATCGACTTGATTGTTGACGATGGCGAGGGCGCTGCGCTGTTTGCGGAGTGCAAATGGCGTAACGAGTCGGTAGGCGAGGAAGTTCTGGAAAAGCTCGTATACCGAAGCGGGCTCTTTAGGCGGCAGCACAAAAGCTATGTGATCTTCTCGAAACGCGGCTTTACGCAGGGATGTCGAGATGCCGCGGCGAACAGGGGAGATACCAAGCTGATTTCGTTTGCCGAGATGTGCGAGCGGAGATAACCAAGCGCGCTCTGATGTGATGCTCGGAATGGGACGCGCTTTCCGGATCGCCCTTCAAGCGGAAGCTCATATGTTCAAGAAATGGGAGGCAGCTCATCGCGAGCCGGGGCCTTTTGTTTGGAGCGGAGGCAGCATCCCGGAATTCGGGCAATCCGGTGGTCAGGGGTTGAGCGAGCGTCGCGCTAAGGATGTCAAGCGTAAAACCTTCAATGAAAATAGCGTAAAAACTACATCTGTAATGGCGTAAAAACTACATTGTAAGTAGCGTAAAATCCGCATTGAGAATGGCGTAATTTCGCATATCGCGTGATAGAGAGGGACGGCCGTCTATGGATGCACCAAAGAGATTGACCCAAAAGGGATATAGGCCCCGGCTCATAGAGGAGCGCCTCGACACCCTTATGCGGGCGTTTGGCTGTGTGGAGATCAACGGCCCCAAATGGTGCGGCAAGACCTGGACGGCGCTCTCTCGCTCGGCGAGCGTCTCCAGGCTCGATGAGCCTGCGCAGCGCGCGGCGGCAGAGGTCGACCCAAGCCTGGCGCTCATCGGCGATGCGCCACACCTGGTCGATGAATGGCAGGAGGTGCCCGAGGTTTGGGATGCCGCTCGGCGCTTCGTGGACGCGAGCGGCAACGAACGCGGGACACTTTTGCTCACGGGCTCGACCGCGCTCAAAAGCGAGGAGCGCAGCCATGTTCGTCATTCCGGCACGGGTAGGATCGCCCGTCTGTCAATGCGCCCCATGGCCCTGTGTGAGTCGGGCGACGGCGAGCCGCTCGTGTCACTGGCAAGCCTCTTTAAGGGCGAGGGTTTTGCCCCTCAGCGTCGCGAGAGCACGGTGGATGACGTCGCCCGCTGGTGCTGCAGGGGCGGTTGGCCTGCAAATCTTGGGCTTTCGGAAGATCTTGCGCGAGAGACGGCAAGCCAGTACGTGCACTCGGTGCTCGACGTCAACGTGCTGGATGAGGGCATGTCGCCCGAGCTTGCACACGGCCTTTTGCGAGCTCTTGCCATGAACGAGAGCCAGGCTGTCACGTACAAAACGCTCATAAAGGACGCCTCGTACGGTGAGGCGGGCCCCGACGAGAGGACCATCGCTGCGTACTTGGACCTCTTCAACAGGCTCAAGCTGACCGAGGACCTGTGCGGATGGGAGCCGCCCATGCGCTCGAAGGCCCGCGTTCGCGTGCGCCCCAAGCGCTACTTCTGTGACCCGTCACTTGCGGCGGCGTTGCTGGGGGCTACCCCTGAGCGGCTGCTTGGCGATATGCAAACGTTGGGGATGCTCTTTGAGAACCTCGTTCTGCGCGACGTGCGCGTGTTCCTTTCCACCTACGGCGGTGTCGACAACAGTGTCCATTATTTCCGAGATGAGAAGGGCCTTGAGGTCGATCTGATCGTTGAGCACGACGGGCGCTGGGGAGCCATCGAGGTCAAGCTGAGTGATGCGAAAGCAGACGATGGAGCGAGAAATCTCAAGGCGCTGGAGAGGAAAGTGCTCTCCAATCCTGCCGCCCAGAATGCCGCGCCGGCGTTTTTGGCGGTCGTGGTTGGAAAGGGGAGCATTGCCTACACACGCGACGACGGCGTGGCGGTGATCCCCATGGCGGCACTTGGGGCGTAGTGGTTTTGCGGGCGTGCCGTGCTTCCTTTACCGAAAATCCATTTGGTAAACCAGATGCTCGCGGATAGAATAAAGTCGACGGCAGCCCAAGTGGTGAAGAGCTGGGCAGCGCCGTTGCTTGGTCAAGAGGTCAGTGCCTTAATGGCAGCGACTTGTTATGCTTCGAATGCTGCTTGAGTGCCTCGGAAAGTTCGATAAGCGCCGTGAAGAGCAAGACCAAAGCAACCAAGAGCTCTGTGAGCTCTGATGGGCCCGGGATGACCGCTGATTCAAGTCACCGGGCCTCAATCTTTTTCATGCATTTGAATAGAGCGGGCGGGATCCCTTGGGTCCGTCTGCGTGGCGCGTGCCTGGTGCGTGGCATTGCGCTCCGCTTTCATGTCCGCACGGGCGGCTACGCTTACCGCAACGTAGCCGCCTATGTAGCAAGCGGCAAGCAGTGGAGAAAGGCCCTAACCGTGTCAGCTGAAAAGACGCCGTGTATCTTGGCTATCGATACGACGAACTTTGCGCGCCAGATTGTGCTGGACTTTGAGTTTGCGCCGGTGCCAAAGCAGCGCCAGCGCCGCGGGCTGCGCAACGAGATTATCGAGGTCGGCGCCATCAAGCTCGATTACCACGGCAACGTTATAGGCGAGTCCTTGCAGTTTGTGCAGACAGAATTTACCGAAGGCGTTGCGTTCCCCGTCCGCGAGCTTACGGGGATATCGGCCGTGGACACCGCGATGGCCGATCCGCTCTATGTGGTGATCAAAAGGCTCAGCGATTGGATCGGTCGCTACTCCGCCCAGATAGTTTGCTGGAGCGGGACGGATCGTCGGCAGCTTTTGACCGAGTGCCAGGCAAAGCATATCGACCTTTCCGCATTTCCTACGGACTGGGCCGACCTGCAGGCGTTTTACACCTCGATTATGGACGTGGGCAGCCACGGGCGCGTCTCGTTGGGCGACGCGGCAACGTGGTTTGGCATCGAGTTTGACGAGTCGACGGGCCACGCCCACAGCGCTCTTGCCGATGCGCGCGTGACCGCCAAGATGCTCAAGCAGATGATGGACGGGGACTACCACGTGAGCTCGCGCGCCCAGGAGATCCGCCAGCGGTGGGGGATGGGCGAGCGGGCCCAGACGTGCCTCTCCAGCAAGTGCCCCGAACTGGGCGACCTGCTGCTGAAGCTGAAGGCGGAGGGGAGGTAGGGGCGTTAGCTGTCTGTATGGCGTGTGCCTGTCGCGTATCGCTACTCTTCCTGCTGCTTGGCAGGCAGGATGTAGACGTTCTCGGCGTCGACGGCAATCTGCGTGGGATGGTTGTAGAGGATGTCGATCTCCATCACACTCTGCCTGAACGGCGCGACGTCGGGCGTCTTTGCCTGGTGGAGCTTCTCAATGAGTTTCTCGGATTGCTCGTCGTTGAACCTGCCGATGTCCTCTCCTGCACCTTCAAGCGCCTCGTCTATGGGCGTGAGCTCGCCGATGGGCGTCGCCGCGATGGCGCGACCGAGCATCTTGCCTGCGGAGGCGATGCCGCTCAGAAGTGCCACATCGATAGTGTCGGCAGTGCTCGCCTCGAGTGCGTCATAACATTCGGTGTAGAGCTCGCGGTACGCAAACGAGTCCGCCTCGATTTTTGCGGCAGCGTCTGCGAGCTTTGCAGGTTTGAAGTTCTGGGTGAGCATGGGCTCGAGAAACAGCGAGAACGCGTGGATATAGGTGGCGAGCTGGTAGTCCTTGAGATAGTCGAGAACCTTGTCGAGGCGTCTTTTCACGTCGTCTCGCACCTCGATGAACACTTTCTTTTTCAGGTCCGCCTGCGCCTGCGAGCGGAAGAGTTCCATGTCACGCGTGGACGCGTGCTCGATGTCGAGCACCTTCATATGGGCGTTGGCCATGTAGGTGGCGTCGCCGCAGTTGAAGCTGTAACCGTTGAGGATATCTGCGAGCGTCTTGAGATCGCCACGCATATTGGCCTTGTCGCGCTGACGCATGTACTCGAACATTTCGTCGACGGACTCCTGGATGGAGTCGAGCTTTTGGTTTATCTGCGCGATTGCGGCTGCCATGAACAACGACGTTGGATCGTAAGGCACCTGCGTGACGCTTGTGGCGATGTCGCCCTCGACTACGTGGAGGCGCGCCTGCCCGAAACCCTTGGCCGCATCGCGGTAGGACCCCATGAGGCCGCTGCCGTCCTTGAACGATTGGAGTATCGACGGGTCAAGCGGATTGCCAAACTTGTCGGTTGGCTGGAGCAGCATAGGCACACTCACCGTATTGGTGACGGTGCGGAATGTCGAGGGAAGTGAGGCGAGCGCTATGCCGAGCTGGGGGACTCGTTCGAGCGGGAGCTTGATGGCGCCGGAGACATCCGCCCGCTCCTGAGTGAGCGCGAGGTGGATTTTGGTGGATGCGAGCTGTTTTGCCACGATTTCCTCTCGGTCGCCGTCCGTCGAGGGTTTGATCTCGTTGTCTGCCATAGCGTGCTCCTTGCTTACGTTAATAGTCGCGGGAATTATCTCACCGTTGTGTGAGCTGCCGGGACGGGACGGATTAGCGGTAGCACGAGGCCGATTGACGGTCGAAGCGCATGGGCCTCGCCGCATTTCCTGTGGACTGGACCGACCTGCAGGCGTTATACATCTCGATTATGGAGGTGGGCGGCTATGGGTTAGTCTCGCTGGGTGGTGCGTCACCGGGACTCGGTATCGATTTTGATGAGTCGACGGACCATGCTCACGGTGCCCTTGCTGATATGCACGTGACCGCCAGGCTGCTTAAACAGGCGATTGACGGGGCTATCACGTGAGCCCGCGCGCAGGAGATCCGTCAACGATGGGGGATGGACGAGTGCGCCCAGACGCGCCTTTCCAGCAAATGCCCCGAGCTAAGCGATCTGCTGCTGAAGCCGAAGGCGAAGGGGTTAGGCAATTTGCTAAGAGTGGCTGGTGGACTTGGGTGACTGAAGGCCATTGATAAATTCACTGCTGTCTATTGTATTTCAACTTCCCTTAATTCAATTGATGCGCTTCTCGTGTTTCTTTTGGAAAGACCATCCGTTTGCTTCTAAACATAGAGCGTTTCTCTCTGACTTTCTAGGACATGTGCTGCGTCGCCGATGGGTCCGGGGCCCACCACGCTTCAACGACCGTTCCTCCAGAATGCTCGCTGCTTTTGCTCAGAGATAGACGCTGCTGTCTACTGCCTGATAAAATGTTTTTATGTATGTTCTAGGACGCTGGCATATTAGTTTGCGGCATCGAGAAAGGCTGGCGGTTGGGTGAGTCCCGAGGAAAAAGCGCGTCTTGTTATCGATGAAAAGTTGAGGGCTTCTGGATATGTCGTTCAGGACGTTAAAGAGTTCAATCCCGCAGCGGCCTGCGGTGTCGTTGTCCGTGAGTGGCAAACGACTTCTGGACCATGTGATTACCTTATCTTTGTTGATGGCACCCCCTGCGGGTTAATTGAAGCCAAGGAACACAACAAGGGCGAGAAGCTAACAGCGGTAGCCGAGCAGTCAAAGCAATACGCTGAGAGTGAATTCAAATATGCCACTACAAATATTGACATTCGCTTTGTCTACGAGGCGACCGACGTCCTGGTCCGGTTTTGCGACTACCACGATAAAGACTACCGCTCTCGCGAGATCTTCTCTTTTCATAGACCGGAACAGCTACGTAGTTGGCTGAAGGATTCTGGCACTCTTCGGAATAGACTTAAGTCTTTTCCCGACTTCGAGACCGCCGGCTATCGCAAGTGCCAAGTAAATGCAATTTTAAAACTCGAAAAGACGTTTGAGGAGAATCGCCCGCGCGCGTTAATCCAAATGGCCACTGGTGCTGGCAAGACATATACCGCTATTACCAACGTTTATCGTCTGCTCAAATTTGCCAAGGCAAAGCGCATTCTATTCCTTGTTGACACAAAGAACCTGGGGGAACAGGCCGAGGAGGAGTTCCGCAAATACAGGCCTACCGACGATGCGAGGTTGTTTCCTGAGCTTTACAACGTCTGCCGTTTGACCTCTTCGCAGATCCCCAATGGCTCCAACGTATGCATCAGTACTATTCAGCGCATGTACTCCATTCTCAAGGGCAAGGAACTTGATGAGGCGGACGAGGAATCTTCCCCTAGTGAGGGTCGCTTCGTCGGCGGGCCACGCGATGTTGAGTACAACTCGGCTTACCCGCCTGAATACTTCGATTTCATCATCATCGATGAGTGCCACCGTTCTATCTATAACGTCTGGCAGCAGGTCCTCGATTACTTCGATGCCTTTCTCATCGGGCTTACTGCTACGCCTGACAAGCGAACCTATTCTTTTTTCAATCAGAACGTCGTGAGTGAATACACCCATGAGGAGGCAGTCATTGACGGCGTCAATGTCGGCGGCGATATCTACATCATCGAAACTGATGTGAGCAAGAACGGCGCGACGATTACCGAGCGTCTAGTTGAAAAGAGGGATCGCCTTTCCCGTGAGAAGCGATGGGAGCAGAACGACGAGGATTTGGAATACGACAAGGGTAAACTGGACCGCGATGTTGTCAACCCGTCCCAGATACGCACCATCATCCGCGAGTTCCGCGACAAGGTCACAACGGTTATGTTTCCTGGCCGCAAGGAAATACCCAAGACTCTCATCTTTGCCAAAACAGACAGTCATGCGGACGACATCATCAACATTGTGCGCGAAGAATTCGGGCGCGGGAACGAGTTCTGTAAGAAGATAACCTATAACGCTGAAGAGGACCCCAAGTCTGTACTTGCGGCATTCCGCAACGAATTCTATCCACGCATAGCCGTGACCGTTGACATGATCGCTACTGGTACCGATGTCAAAGCTCTCGAGTGTCTTGTCTTCATGCGAGATGTTCGTTCTAAAAACTACTTCGAGCAGATGCTTGGCCGCGGGCGTCGTACGCTCGGCCATGATGACCTGGCTCGCGTTTCGCCGTCAGCGACAACGAACAAGTGCCGCTACGTGGTTGTCGATTGCGTTGGCGTCACGAAGAGTCTTAAGACTGAAACAAGGCAGCTTGAGCGGAAGCCCTCAGTAAGCTTGAAAGAGCTCATGATGAGCGTCGCCATGGGCGCGCGCGATGACGATACCGTCACCTCACTCGCCGGTCGGCTTCTTCGACTCGCTGCCGTCATGGACAATGGCGAGCGAAAGAAGGCCGCCGAGCTCGCTGGCGGGGCCTCTGTGAACGATATCGCCAGAGATATGCTTGATGCTTTCGACGAGGACAAGATCGCAAAGGAAGCTGGGTTTATCCTTAGCGATGATGTTCAAGAAGCAACCGAAGAAGAGCGAGCCAGGCTGGCAGAAGCCCAGTCTCGGCTTGTCGAAAAGGCGATAGAGCCGATGTTCTCTGCCGAGTTGAGAAACTATCTCGAAAACGTGCGCAAGGCACACGACCAGGTTATAGATAATGAGAACCTGGATGCTGTCATTTCATCCGGTTGGGACACCGACCGCGAGGACCACGCCAAAGAGGTCATCCAAACATTCAGACAGTTCCTTGCCGACAACAAGGATGAGCTGGACGCGTTGCAAATCATCTACGGTCAAACCTACAAACAGCGCCCCATCACGCTGCGTATGGTCAAGGCTGTTCACGATGCGTTGAAAACGTCCCCCTATGGGCTTTCTTGCGACACGGTCTGGCATGCATACGAGGTTGCGGGGGCACCCGTCGCTACGGCGCGAAGCGCTGTGGGCAAGATTATGGACATCATTTCCGTCATTCGATTCGAACTCGGACAGGAAAAGATCCTGCGGCCCTTCGAGGCGGGCGTGGCGGAGCGTTTCAAGAGTTGGGTCTTCTCCAAGAACGCAGGCCACGGCCAGTTTACCGAAGAGCAGATGGATTGGCTGCGTATGATTCGCGACCATATCTCAACTTCGGGAAGCGTGAGCTCTGACGACCTCGACCTGTCGCCTTTCGGGGAGAAGGGCGGCCTCGGGCGTTTCTACATCCTGTTCGGCGATAAGTACCAAGGCGTTCTCGACGACATGAACTACGCGCTTGTCGCATAACACCTATGAGTTAGAAAGGCAGCGCATGAGCGCATCCACCATTAACCAGAAGATTTGGAACATGGCGACCGTCCTCTATAACGATGGCGTTTCCAACAGCGATTATCTCGAACAACTCACATATCTGCTCTTCCTCAAGATGGCAGACGAGTACAGCAAGCCCCCCTACAATAGGCCGACCGGTCTTCCGGAGGACTGTCGTTGGGAGTGTCTTGCGGACAAGAGCGGCGCAGAGCTGTTCGACACCTATAAGAAGATGCTCGACAAGCTAGGCGCCCAGGGCGGCATGCTGCAGGAGATTTTTACTGGGGCCCAAAACAAGATGAGCTCTCCGGCGATCTTGGCGCGAGTTATTCAGATGATCGGCGCAGAAACGTGGACGGCTATGTCGCAGGACGTCAAGGGCGACATCTACGAGGGGCTGCTTCAGCGAATAGCCGAGGACACCAAATCTGGTGCCGGGCAGTACTTTACGCCTAGGCCGCTCATCGACACCATCGTCAAGTGTGCGCAGCCTAAGCCTGAGAAGACCGTCTGTGATCCGTGCTGCGGTTCGGGCGGCTTCCTGCTGGCCGCAAAAAGCTACATAGAGGAGGCCTATCAGCTCGACGCCGACCAAAAGAAGTTCTTGAAGAACGAGGCATTCCACGGCTGGGAGATCGTTCCCGCCACGCGCCGGCTTTGCCTCATGAATCTTTTCCTGCACAACATCGGTGACTTTAACGATGTGCCGCCTATCACAAGAAATGATGCGCTTCTCTCCGACCCTGGTACGCGTTTCGACTACGTGCTCACCAACCCGCCTTTTGGTAAAAAGGCGACACTTAAAGCTGCTGCCGGCGAGGACGGTGAGCTTGTCGACGAAGAGCTCTCGTACTCTCGCCAGGACTTCTGGGCAACGAGCTCGAACAAGCAACTGAACTTTGTTCAGCACATTCATACCATCTTGAAAACTGGCGGCACCGCTGCCGTTGTCGTACCTGACAACGTACTGTTCGAGGGCGGTGCCGGTGAGACGGTGCGCCGTAAGTTGCTGGAGACCACGAACCTGCACACTATCCTGCGCTTGCCGACTGGTATCTTCTACAAGCCAGGCGTAAAGGCTAACGTTATATTCTTCGAGAACCGTCCCGGCAGCGAGAGCGTGCAGACCCGAGAGGTGTGGATTTACGACCTGTCTCTTATACACATCTC